>JBFGDW010000234.1:0-5696 GCA_041580435.1 Candidatus Polarisedimenticolia bacterium
ATGAGCGTGCTCTCGTTCACGAAGAACTGTTTCAGCTCTGGGGGCGTGGTCCTGAGGGACGCATCCGCCGGAGCGCAGTCGCAGGGATCGCCGACTCCGTCCGAATCGCCGTCGTCCTGGGACGGATTGGAGACTCCGGGACAGTTGTCAGCATTGTCGAAGAGCCCATCATGATCGCGATCCACACGGAAACGGAAGGTGAGCTCGGCGAGGCGGGTGACCGGCGGACCTCCGGCCGAGGGCGACAGGTCCTGCACCGGGCCGAAGAGCATCCAGTCCGTGTCGTAGGGCGGCCATTGGGGCACGAAGCTGGACTGGATACCTGCGCTATTCGGGCCGAGCACGCCGAAGTTGGACGTCGTGATGGTGTACTCGAAGTGCGCCTGTCCCGAGGCAGGCAGCTCGCTGGCCGCCTGGTTGGCCGTCAGGTGGTAGGCGTCCGGGTTTATCAACTCCAGGACGAACAGGCCCAGTGTCGGGTCCGTTCCCTTGAACCACATGGCCTGGGTCGTCCCGGCCTGGCAGGTCATCCCTCCCTCAACCTCTGGATCGTGGGTCTCGAACACCACGGTGCCGGGCACGGGCAAGGTGCTGTCGATGATGCCATCGAAGTCGTGGTCGAAGCCGAAGGTTGTCACCGCGATCAGGGCATGCTGGTCCATGGGCACCCCACCCTGGTCCAGCCGGAGGTGGTCCGGATAGCGGTCGCCTGGACGGATCCGCCGGGGCATGCTGAGCTCGGCGGGGGTCAGTGGGATGCAGCCCGGGTCGTTCAGGTCATCCCGGCCGTCGCCGTCGTTGTCCAGGCCGTCGGTGCAGGGTGCGATGGTCGCGCCGCAGGCGGCGGGCGCGGCCGTGCACGACCAGTGCTCGGGCCTGGACGCGGAGTCCTCGTCCAGGGAGCCGGTGGCGACCTCAAGGGCCATACCCACCCCGTCATTGTCATCATCGGGATCGCACCCCTGGCCCTGGCCGTCGCCGTCATTGTCGGCCTGCTGGGGATTGGCCGTGTCCGGGCAGTTGTCGCTGGTGCCGAAGACGCCGTCCAGATCCGGATCGAAAACCACCAGGCACGAACCGCCACCGCACGGACCATCGGGCAGGCCCTGGGTCGTGGACGACGGCACGGCGTGAACGGTGTGGGGGATAAACCTGCCCACCGCTGTCCGGACCGCCTTGTGCTCGGTGTAAGAGAATGTCACCCCGTTGCCGTCGACCGTGAAATCCACCTTGTACTGATTGTCATCGGGGTCAACGTAAACGTACTCGTTGCGGAAGATGACCGCGTTCAGATCGAACATGACATCATTTCCATCCTTCACGGCGGGACCCCTCGATCCCCGGCGAATGGCTTCGCCGGCCGGGTCCAGATGAGGCTCGGTCACTGTGGTGCGATTGTGATCGATCTCGTGGGCCAGGATGCGGACCAGCATGAAGCCAGAGACCCGCTCCACGTCGGAGGGATCACCTGTCATCTGGTTCCGCATCGTATCGATGTCGCCCAGGTCGAGGACGATCGCTCCGTTGAAGTAAGTCTCGGCGACATAGATCCCGGATGTGTCACGGTACACTTGAATGAAGAGCCTGTTTCCGTGCTTGGCGCAAGCATCCTCGACCTTGGTGCGCATGTCCGGGGACAGTTCGAGGGCGTCGGTCAGATCGGTCACGATCCGGGTGACATCGGCCCGGGTCTGGGGCGTATCAATCAACCCAGCGACTCGGATGGTGCACTCGTCGCCGCTGTTGGGGCTGGTCGGAGTCGGATCGTAGTTGAGGGTCTGATCGTGGCCCGTGGCGGCTGCCGGAGCAGGGAGAAGCATCAGCGCCGCCGCCATGGCCCCGATCCTGATCCATGTGGGGCCCTTCACGGGATGCTCCTTTCCATGATGGCCCAGGTGGCGGAGTCCGGGGCGGCGGGCAGGCGGATCAGGTCATCTCCTTCCTGGGCGAAGGCGATCCAGTCAAACTCCACGCGCGGCAGGTCCGCGACGGTCAAGGTGATGGCCACGGTGGTGGTGCCGTCGGGGTTGTTGGTGAGGGAGGCCGTGCCAGCATTGCTGAAGAAGGTCCCCGACGTGGCGTCGCAGTCGGCGGAGACCCTGGCCTCCACGCCCAGGGGGGCATAGCCGGGGTGCCCCTCACCGGTGGCGGGATTGGCGTCCCTGTCCATGAGGATGCCGTAGGCCAGGAAGGGAGTGGTGGCATCGCACGTGGGCGGCCCGGCCAGGACCAGCTCGACGACCACCACGCGCGCCGCAATGGTGGCCGGATCGAAGGGCGGCTCCTCGCGGATGACCGCCGACTGGAGGTCCAGGTGGGCCGGGACCTGGGCCAGCACTCCGCCTGTGGAGGCGGCCAGAAGCAGCCCGTAGAGGGCATGAAAGAGGATCCTTGCGTTCATCGTGCTCTCCTCGGGGCGTGCTCCATGCGGGCGCGCCCCCGCTGCCGATCTTGGCTCTCCATCCTGGGTTCTCCGCCGGGTGGTGAGATTTCCCGCCTGAAGCCTGAGATTTCCCGTAGAATGACGAGAGCGACACGGGGAGGGCCGGGACTTGGAGTGGGTCACCACCTCCACCATCATCCGCGACCTGCGCGACCTCTCGAACCAGACGGCGTGGCGGAGCTTCGTCGACCGGTTCCACGGCCCGGTGGTGCGCTTCGTCACGGGGCTGGGCTTCCCGCCGGAGGATGCCCTCGATGTGGGCCAGGAGAGCCTGGCGGCCTTCGCCGAGGGCCTGCGTGCGGGCCGCTACGACCGGGAGCGGGGCGGGCTCAGGTCCTGGCTGTTCGGCATCGCCTACAAGCAGGCCCTCAGGCATCGCCGCTCGACGGCACGCCGTGAGCGCCTGGTCCAGCGCGGGGAGGCGGCGGAGCGCGCCGTGACCGAGATGCCCGACGAGAAATCCGCCGGCGAGATGTGGAATACGTTGTGGGAGCGCTTTCTCGTGGAGGAGTGCTTGCGCCAGGTGCGGCTGGAGTTCCGGCCGGAGAATGTGCGCGCCTTCGAGCTGATGGCCAGGGAGGGTTACGACGCAGGCGAGGCCGCCGAAGCGGTGGGAACCACCACCCGGGCGGTCTACAACGCCAAGCATCGCATCCTGAACCGGATGCGCGAGCTCCGCTCCCTGCTGGAGGAGACTGCGTGAGAGAGTGCCGTGGCGTGCCCTGAGATCGAGGAGATCGAGCGGCACCTGTCCGGTGGCCTGGACGAGGCCGGAAGGCGGCGCTTGGCGGAGCATCTGGGCACGTGTCACTCCTGCGCCGGTCGCCTGGAGGAGGTGTCCGACAACCTGGCGGCCTTCTCCAGCCTCCAGGACGTGCTGCGGCGTGACGGGGCCGCCGCAGACGCACGGCCGCCGGAGCGCATAGGTGCGTTCGCCATCATCCGCGAGATCGGCCGCGGCGGCATGGGTGTCATCTACCTGGCCGAGCAGGAGCGGCCGAGCCGGCAGGTCGCCCTCAAGGTTCTCCGGGGGGGAATGACCTCGGCCGACGCCCTGCGCCGCTTTGAGCGCGAGGCGGAGTTCCTGGCTCGCCTCACCCACCCCGGGATCGCCACGGTCTACGAGGCGGGCGTGACCACCGTCTCCACGGGGGCGGCGCCCGAGCGTGTGCCCTACATCGCCATGGAGTACATCGCCGGGCAGCGCCTGGACCGGTACGCCGAGGCGGCCCGGCTCTCGGTGGAGCAGCGGCTGGAGCTGATGGCGCGCATCGCCGACGCGGTCCACCACGCCCACGCCAACGGCCTCGTGCACAGGGACCTCAAGCCCGGCAACATCCTGGTCGTCCCGGGAGAGGGCAAGGACCCTGGCCAGCCCAAGGTGCTCGACTTCGGCATCGCCCGCCTGGGCGAGGCCGATGCGGGAGGAACCCTGCGCACGTCCACGGGACAGCTCCTGGGGACCGTCCCGTACATGAGCCCCGAGCAGCTCGCCGGCCAGCCCTCGGCGGTGGCGGCCCGCTCGGACATCTACTCACTGGGGGTCATGGCGTTCGAGCTTCTCACCGGGGAACTTCCCCACGATGTCCGCAATCTCCCCATCGCCGAAGCGGCCCGCGTGATCCGCGACGAGCCGCCGGGGAGCCTGGGAGGCCAGCGTCCCGAGCTGCGCGGCGACGTGGAGACCCTGGTGGGGAAGATGCTGGAAAAGGAGCCAGGCCGGAGATATGCCTCGGCGGCGGAGGTGGCCGAGGACATCCGCCGCTTCCTGCACCGGGAGCCCATCCGGGCCCGGCCGCCCAGCTCGTGGTATCAGCTCACCCGCTTTGCCCAGCGCAACCGGGCGCTCACCGCCTCGCTGGTCCTGCTTTTCCTGGTGCTGGCAGGGGCGGCCCTGGTCAGCGGCACGCTGGCGGTGCGAGCCATGCGCGCCGAGCTTCGCGCCCAGGAGCAACTCGCCGAGGCGAAGCGGCAGGCCGAGCGATTCGAGGCCGTGAACCGCTTCCTCGAGGAGATGCTTGCGGCTCCCTCTCCCGAGGACAATCCGGGACAGCCGGACGTGACGGTGCGCGAGGCCCTGGCCGCCGGGGCCGCCAGGCTGGATTCCGGATCCCTGTCGGCCCAGCCCGACATCGAGCTAGGAGTGCGAACGGCCATGGGCGACTCCTACCGCGCCCTGGGGGAGTACGCCGCGGCGCGTGAGCAGCTCGAGAGGGCGGTGGAGCTGGGGCGAGCGGTCCATCCCGAAGGTCACGAGGACCTGGCGTACGCCCTCAACAAGCTGGGCCGTGTCCTTGCCCGGACGGGTGACTTTGAAAACGCGGAGGCCAGCTTCACCGAGAGCCTGGAGATGCGGCGCCGGCTCGTGGGGCCGAGTTCCCAGGAGATCGCCTCGACGCTGAACAATCTGGCGCAACTCCTCTCGGATCAAAGCCGGTATGAGGAGGCCATCGAGCGGCATCAGGAGGCCCTGGCCATGCGGCGGGAGCTCCTGGGCCCGGCTCACGAGGACATCGCCAGCAGCCTCAACAACATCGCCGTCGCCCACTACTTCCTGGGCAACCTGGAGCTGGCCGAGCCGATGTACAGGGAGTCGCTGAGCATGGATCGGGAGATCCGGGGTGAGCTTCACCCCAACGTGGCTGCGACCATGAACAACCTGGCGGTGCTCCTTTCGCAAATGGGCCGCCGCGACGAGGCGGAGTCGCTGCAGCGGCGTGCCCTGGCGCTGGAGCGGGAGATCTACGGCGCCGGGAATCCCAGGCTGGCCAACTCCCTTCTGAACCTGGCGCGATTGCTGGTTGACACCGACAGGCTGGACGAGGCGCAGCCGCTCTTCGCGGAAGCCCTGGAGCTGGAGCGCTCGGCGCGAGGTGACCGGCATCCGGCCGTGGCGAACATCCTGGGCAATCAGGCCGCGCTCCACGAGAAGCGGGGCGAGGTCGCCCGGGCCGAGGACATGCATCGCCAGGCACTGGCCATCCGGCGGGAGACGCTGGGCGACGACGCCATGCCGACGCTGGGCTCCCGCTACCACCTGGCCCGGATCGCCGCCGAGAGCGGACGTCTCGCCACCGCAGCCGAAGCGTACGCAGCCCTGGTGGCTGACGCCCGCCGGGCACTGCCACCCAATAGCAGGTATCTCTTCATCATGCTGTCAGGCTACGGCCTGTGCCTGCGGGATCTGGAGCGGCACCAGGAGGCGGCCGGCGTGCTGCGCGAGGCCCAGCAGGTGGGCTCCGCCGCCGTTCCG
>JBFGDW010000235.1:0-5693 GCA_041580435.1 Candidatus Polarisedimenticolia bacterium
ATCCTGGAGCTGGAGACGGACAAGGCCACGGCGGAGGTCCCGGCCGCCTTCGCCGGGGTGGTGAAGACCGTCCACGTCAAGAAGGGGGATCAGGTCAAGGTGGGCCAGGTGCTCATCACCGTGGACGACGCCGGCAGCGCCGCCACGGCTCCCGCGAAGAGGCGCAAGCCCGCCGCCGGCCAGGAGGGCCGCAAGGAAACCCCGGAGCCGGCCGACAAGCCGGAGTCTGCGGCGCCGCCCTCTGGCCAGGAGAAGCCGGCGGCCGACGCCGAGGAGGCCCGCACGGACACGCCGGCCGCAGACAAGGGGGCCGGCGGCGAAGACCAGGCCCGGCGCCACGAGGAGGAGCGGCAGCGCTTCCGGGAAAAGCAGTCCGGTCCGGCGGCGGCCTCGCCGGCGGTGCGCCGCCTGGCCCGGGAGCTGGGAATCGACGTGGAGGAGGTCCCGGGGAGCGGGACCGGGGGGCGCATCTCCGAGGAGGATGTCATGGCCTTCGCCCGGCGCCTCATCGCCACCGGCGGGCCCGGAGCGGCCCGCCACCCCGCCGCCGGGCGGACCGCCGCCGCCGGGCCCGCGCTGCCCGACTTCAGCCGCTGGGGCGAGGTGGAGCGCCACTCCATGAGCGGCATCCGGCGCAAGACCGCCGAGCACATGGCCCACGCCTGGGCCACCATCCCCCACGTGACCCAGTTCGACCGGGCCGACATCACCGACGTGGAGGCCTTCCGCCTCCAGTACGGCGAGCGCGTCTCCCGGGCCGGGGGCAAGCTGACGGTGACGGCCATCCTGGTGAAGCTGGCCGCCGCGGCCCTGGGCAAGTTCCCGCGCTTCAACGCCAGCCTGGACCTGGACAGCGAGGAGATCCTCTACAAGAAGTTCGTCCACATCGGCGTGGCCGTGGACACCGAGCGGGGCCTGCTGGTCCCGGTCCTGCGCGACGTGGACCGCAAGAGCCTCACCGAGGTGGCGGTGGAGATGAGCGAGCTGGCCGCCAAGGCCCGGAACCGAAAGGTGGCGGCCGACGACCTGCAAGGAGGCGGCTTCACCGTCACCAACCTGGGCGGCCTGGGCACCACCTACTTCTCCCCCATCGTCAACTGGCCGGAGGTGGCCATCCTGGGGGTGGGCCGGGCGCGCCCCGAGCCGGTGCTGGTGGACGAGGAGGAGTTCGAGGCCCGGCTCATCCTGCCCCTGTCCCTGTCCTACGACCACCGGGTCATCGACGGCGCCGACGCCGCCCGCTTCCTGCGGTGGCTGGCCGAAGCCCTGGAGAACCCCCTGCTCCTCACCCTGGAAGGCTGAGCCGGGCGTGGCGGGAGAGCGCTCCGCCGAGCTGGTGGTGCTGGGGGGCGGCCCCGGCGGCTACGCCGCCGCCTTCCTGGCGGCGGACCTGGGCCGGAAGGTCCTGCTGGTGGACACCGAGACCGATCCGGGTGGCGTCTGCCTGTACCGGGGGTGCATCCCCTCCAAGGCCCTCCTCCACGTGGCCCGGCTTCTCACCGAGGCGCGGGAGGCCGAGGACTGGGGGGTGCGCCTGGGCAAGCCCCGGATCGATCTGGACCGCCTGCGCGCCTGGAAGGACCAGGTGGTGGGCAAGCTCACCGGCGGCCTGGGGGATCTGGCCCGCAAGCGGAAGGTAGTGACGGTGCGGGGATACGCCCGCTTCCGCAGCGCCAGGAGCATCTGGGTGGACAAGGGCTCGGGCGACACCGAGACCATCACCTTCGAGCAGGCCATCGTGGCCACCGGCTCCCGGCCGGTGGGCCTCAAGCTGCTGGGTCAACTTTCGCCGGACCGGGTCCTGGACTCCACCAGCGCCCTGGACCTGCCGGAGATCCCGCCCCGGCTGCTGGTGATCGGCGGCGGCTACATCGGCCTGGAACTGGGCACGGTCTACGCCGCCCTGGGGAGCCGGGTCACGGTGGTGGAGATGACCAGCGCCCTGCTGCCCGGCGTGGACGCCGACCTGGTCCGCCCCCTGGCGGCCCGGCTGGAGACGACCCTCGCGGCGGTGCTGCTGGAGACCCGCGTGGCCGGCGCCGAGGAGGCCCGGGGCGGCGTGCAGGTCCGCCTGGAGGGGAAGCACGCCGGCGCCAGCGACCAGCTCTTCGACAGGATCCTGGTGGCCGTGGGGCGCCGGCCCAACTCGGGAGATCTGGGCCTGGAGAACACCCAGGTGGAGACCGACGAGCACGGCTTCATCCGGGTGGATGCCCAGCGCCGCACCGACGAGCCGGCCATCTTCGCCATCGGCGACGTGGCCGGCCAGCCCATGCTGGCCCACAAGGCGGCCCACGAGGCGCGGGTGGCGGTGGAGGCGGCCACCGGCCGGGCCGCCGCATTCGAGCCCCGGGCCATCCCTGCGGTGGTGTTCACCGACCCCGAGATCGCCTGGTGCGGCCTCACCGAGGCGGAGGCGCGGTCGGCCGGCCGCACGGTGGAGGTGGCTCGCTTCCCCTGGGCCGCCTCGGGACGGGCCGCCACCCTGGGCCGGAGCGACGGCGTCACCAAGCTGGTGGTGGATCCCGACGGTGAGCGGATCCTGGGGGTGGGGCTGGCCGGGCCCGGCGCCGGCGAGCTCATCGCCGAGGGGGTCCTGGCGGTGGAGATGGGAGCCACGGTCACCGACCTGAAGCTCTCCATCCATCCCCACCCCACCCTCTCCGAGACCCTCATGGAGGCGGCGGAGGTGTTCTTCGGCCACAGCACCCACTTCCACCGGCCGCGCCGGAAGAGCTGAAGGAGGAGCGTCCATGACCCCACGCCTGTACCGTGTCATCCTCCCGGTCCGGGACATGGAGCAGGCCGCGGCGTTCTACGCGGCCCTGCTGCAGCTGCCCGGAGAGCGGGTCTCTCCCGGCCGGCATTACTTCGACCTGGGGGGGACCATCCTGGCGGTGTACGACCCGGCGGCCGACGGCGACCCGCTGGACGGCGGCTGGAAGCACCATCCCAACCAGTACATCTACATCGCGGTGGATGATCTGGAGGGGGCGGTGGCGCGGGCCCTGGCCGCCGGTGCCCGGGATCTGGGCGACCCCATCGCCACCATGCCCTGGGGCGAGCGCCTGTTCTACGCCCACGACCCGTCCGGGAACCCTCTCTGCCTGGTGGACGCGGCCACCCTCTTCACCGGCCACGGCAAGGACTGATCCGCCGTTCCGGCGCCTGGCTCAGTCCGCGGGACTGCGCCAGAGGACGTGGCCCACGAAGAACGGGCCCATGGCCTGGATGAACTCGGAGGTCTGGCGGGTCTTGCGCATGGTCTGGATCAGGTGGGACAGGGGGTGGAGCTCCCGGCCCACCACCCCGATGACGAACTCGTTGTCATGGGTGTCCAGGCCGTGGCAGGCCAGCCGGATGTCGTGGGCCAGCCCCTGCTGGCCGTAGGCGATGCCGATGCGGGCGTGCTCGGCCAGGATGCCGCGCTGCTCCTCGGCGGGCAGCACCGCGAAGGCGCCGGTGCGCCGCAGCGGGTACCAGACGGCCCAGGGAAGCTCCGGATTGAGCACGTTGCGGCGCGGCTTGTCCAGGAGCCAGTCCCTCAGGTCGGGCTCGTAGCCGGTGGCATAGGTGCGGCCCACCATGGCCATCTCGGGACGGTGCTGCAGCGCGGCGAAGGGGGGCCGGTTCACCAGGCCGCGCACCGCGGTGACGAAGTGGGCGGGGTCGGTGCTCAGGGTGAGCAGTCCCACGCCCCGGGGGTCGGCCAGGTCGCGGTAGAGCACCGCCGGAAAGCCCGCCCCCTGCACCGCGGCCACGAGGCTCTTCTCGTCCGCGGCGCCGGTGAACACCTGGAGGTGCATGAACAGGCGCTCGTCCAGCTCCTGGGGCTGCCCCTCACGCGGGACGCTGCGCTCGGTGACGTCGATCTCCAGCTTGCCGCCCAGGCTCACTCCGGCTCGTCCTTCAGGTGGGCCTCGTCCCAGTGGGAGGCGGCGATGGTGTTCAGCCCCAGGGCGTGGATGTCCCCGCCAAGGAGGTCCTCCAGGGCCCGGTTGACCATGCGGTGCTGCTCCAGGATCGTCTTCCCCTCGAACTCGGCCGAGACGATGGTGACCTGGAAGTGCCCGCCGCCTCCGGCGGCGCCTGGGTGTCCGGCGTGGCGCGCGGTCTCGTCGCTGATCTCCAGGTGCAGGGGCTGGAACTCGGCCCGCAGCCGGCTCTCGAGGACGTCGCGTAGATGGCTCATGGGTCGCTCCTCCCGGCCTGTGGCACGGCCCGGGATCCCGGCCGGCAGACCTCCAGGGCCCTCGTGCCTCCACCGGAACGCTCCGGATTCTACCGGGCCGGGAGCCCGGCGTCCAACTCCCGCTTGACCCTCACGGGTGGGGCCGTTAATCTGCCGGCGGCCCGAATCCGAGGTGATCCCATGCCCCGCTGCCAGACTCTGGTTTTGCCCATCCTCCTCCTGCTGCTCCCGTCCTCCCCGGTCCCGGCCTCCCCGGCGCCGGCTCCACCGCCGGAGGCGGTGAGCGCCGCGGTGCCGCCTGCGGGCGCAGGTCCGGGCGGCGCCGCCCATCCCGCCACCCAGGGTCGGGAGATCCACCGCCTTCCCGCCGTGCTCCCCCACCGGGAGCGCATCGAGGCGGTCAACCGGATGCTGACGGATCGACTGGATCACCTCCTGCCTCGACTCATGCGCGAGACCGGTATCGACCTGTGGCTCGTCATCAACCGGGAGTACAACGAGGATCCGGTCTACCTCTCCCTGGTCCCCGAGCCGGTGTTCGCCGCCCGGCGCACCACCATGCTGGTCCTCCACGACGCCGGGCCGGAGCAGGGGGTGAAGCGCCTCACGGTGAGCCGCTACGGGCTGGGCGGGCTCTACGAGCCGGCCTGGGAGGGGGGCTCCGACGCGGCCCAGTGGAAGCGGCTGGCGGAGGTGGTGCGCCAGCTCAAGCCCCGTCGCATCGGCATCAACGTGAGCGAGCACTGGGCCTTTGGCGACGGCCTGTCGGCCGGCCTGCGGGATCAGCTCCTGGCCGCGCTGGGACCCGAGCTGTCCCGGCGGGTGGTCTCCGCCGAGGACCTCTGCCTGCGGTGGCTGGAGACCCGGACCGCCCTGGAGCTTCAGGTCTACCCCCAGGTGGTGGCCCTGGCCCGTGGCGTGCTGGCCGAGGCCTTCTCGGAGAAGGTGATCACGCCTGGCGTCACCACCACCACCGACGTGGCCCACTACATCCGCCAGCGCTACGAGGACCTGGGGCTCCCGGTCTGGTTCATGCCCTATGTCAATGTCCAGCGCCGGGGTCTCGAGTACCCGCTGGAGACCGACTTCTTCGGCGAGGCGGACACCGTCATCCAGCGCGGCGACGTGCTCCACACCGACGTGGGGATCACCTACCTGCGCCTGAGCACCGACACCCAGGAGATGGGGTACGTCCTGCGCTTGGGCGAGACGGAGGTGCCAGCGGGGCTGGTGGCCGCCATGGAGATCGGCAACCGCTGGCAGGACCTCCTCACGTCCCGGTTCCAGGCGGGACGCACCGGCAACGCCATCCTGGCCGCGACCCGGGAGGCCGCCGACGCGGAGGGGATCCGGGCCACCGTCTACACCCATCCCCTGGGGGTGTACGGCCATGGGCCGGGCCCCACCATCGGCATGTGGGACAACCAGGGCCCCACGCCGGTGCGCGGCGACTGGCCCCTCCATCCCTGGACCGCGTACGCCATCGAGGGGAACGTCCGGG
>JBFGDW010000236.1:0-5681 GCA_041580435.1 Candidatus Polarisedimenticolia bacterium
GGGAGAGGCCGGGGTGGTGGGCAACGTGGTGGCGCGCATCCGCCCCGACCGGGTGCTGTCCCAGGTGTTCGAGGGCATGGCGCCCAGCGCCGGGGAGATCGCCTTCGCCGTCGATCCCGCCGGCGAGATCCATGCCCGCAGCCCCGAGGACCTGCGCCAGCTCCACGAGCTCGGCCTGGCCACGGCGGCTGCGCCTGGCCCCGAGGGCCAGGTTCCCCGTCCCACCGTGCCCGACCCCGAGGAGCTGGCCTCGGCCCTGCGCAAGCCCGACTGGATTGCCGTCATCCAGCAGAACGCCGAGACGGGGTATGCCTTCGGCGTGGTGCGCCAGGTGGCCACGGAGATCCAGGACATCCGCCAGGCCACCCTGTTCAACCTGTTTCTGGGCTTCATCCTCATCGGCCTGGCGGGGTCGGGCATCATCGTCTTCTCCCGTCGCATGACCCTGGGGCTGGAGGCCCTCACCGAGGGGGCCCGCCGCATCGCCGAGGGGGACCTGGGGCACCGCATCGCGGCCCGCCGGCGTGACGAGCTGGGGCAGCTGGCCGGCGCCTTCAACGACATGGCGGCCGATCTGGCCGTGACCCGCAAGCGGCTCCTGGAGCAGGAGCGGGTGCGCCGCGAGCTGGAGATCGCCCGGGAGATCCAGAGGGAGAGCCTGCCGCGCCGCCCCTACAGCAGCGACGACCTGGAGATCTTCGGACGCTCCATCCCTTCCAACGAGGTGGGGGGGGACTTCTACAACTTCGTCCCCCTGGCCGAGGGGAGGCTGGCGGTGCTCATCGGCGACGTGTCGGGCAAGGGGGTTCCCGCTGCCCTCATGATGGCCGAGGTGCAGGCGACGCTCCGCACGCTCCTCCAGTACCAGCACGACGTGGGCCGGGTGGCCAAGTTGCTCAACACCGAGCTGTGCCGGACCAAGCCTGACAACATCTATCTGACCTTGTTCCTGGGCATCCTGGACCGGGAGGCGGGGACCCTCACCTACGTCAACGCCGGGCATTCCCCGCCGTTCCTCCTCAAGGGTGGTGATGGCGCCCTGGTGGAGCTCCCCTCCAGCACCCGGCCGGTGGGGCTGTACGAGGAGTTCGACACGGGGGCCGAGATCGTCCCCCTGCGCGAGGGGGACCTCATCTGCCTCTACACCGATGGCGTGGTGGAGAGCACCGGCACCGACGGCACCGAGGAGTTCTTCGGCCGGCACCGGGTGGAGGAGGCGATCCGCCAGTGCGCCGGCGGCTCGCTGCCGGTGGTCATGGACGAGGTGGCCCGGCGGCTCACCGGCTTCCACGGCAGCGACTCCCTGGAGGATGACGCCACCCTGGTGCTGGTCCGCATCGGCTGGGACGAGGCGCGCCGCTCACGCCCAGCCCGGCAGGCTGAGGCAACCGCCGGCACGGGTCTGCCCCACTAGCCCGCGCCCTGGAACGGGCGGTCAGGGGCCAAAGGCGCCGGTCGGCGGCCTCCGTCCCCGCCGGCCGGCCATGTAGTCCTCCCAGATCTGGAACGGCTCCATCTGCTGGCGCAGGTGCCAGGTGCGGACGATCTCCGCCACACCGGCGCCATCCAGCCGCCGGCCCAGCGGCTCCTGGGCCTCGGCGAGGCGGTAGGTGGTGACGGCGGCCACGGCGGCCTGCACCTTCAGCTCGCGCAGGTCCACCTTGTCCAGGGTGTCCGAGGTGGCGTGGTACTCGGGCAGGTAGCCCGTGGTGTCCAGGCTGGCCACCAGGGTGGGGACTCCCTCCAGGAGGAAGTCGAAGTTGTCGGTTCCCACGAAGGCGTCGGGCGGGTGGGAGGTCACGCCCAAGGCGGCCACCGGCTCCAGCGCCGAGCGCAGACGCACCTCCACGTCGGGGCGACCGCCCAGGTAGTAGCCGCTCACCCGGCCCACTCCCGTGTCATAGATCACCACGGCCGCGATCCGGTCCATCTCGTCCAGGTGATCCCGGACGTACGCCCGGGAGCCGATGAGCCCCTGCTCCTCGCCGTTGAACAGGATGAAGCGCACGGTGCGCCGCGGCCGCTGTCCCGATCGCACCATGGCCCGGGCCACGTCGATGACCATGGCCGAGCTGGCGCCGTTGTCGAGAGCGCCCGTGCCCAGATCCCAGGAGTCCAGGTGGGCCCCGAGGATCACCATCTCGTCGGGGCGCTCCCGCCCGCGGATGTCGGCCACCACGTTATGGGCCGTGAACGGCCCGCCCACCTGGTTGGGGAGATCGATCCGGGCCTTCACGGCCCCGACGCGGCCCAGCAGGGCGAAGATTCGCAGGGCATCCTCCCGGGCCACGATGGCCGACGGGATGGGGCCGAGGCCGCCGAAGCTCTGCTGGTGCCGGTAGAGCAGAAGCCGGGGCCGCGTGGAGGTGAACAGCACGGCCGCGGCACCGGCCTCGGCGGCGCGGGTCAGGACCCCCACGTTGCCGATGTACTCGGCGAAGAGATCACCCAGCGTGCGCATCTCGTCCTGCATGACCAGCAGGATGGCGCCCTTCACGTCCGGCCCCAGGCGGGCCAGGTCGTCCTCGGTGCCCCGGCCGGCGTCGCGCAGCCGTGCGGTGAGGCCGCCGTCGGGAGTGGCTGGCGACCAGGCCGCCGAGACGGCGCGCACCCCGAAGCGCTCCGGCTCGATGATGGTGATGGCGGTGGCCCCCTCCTCCCAGCGCAGGGGCATCTGAAACGGCTCGCGGGCGACGGTATCCACGCCCGCCGCCTGGAAGCGCTCCACCGCCCAGTCCACGGCACGGGCCATGGCCGGCGAGCCGGTGGGCCGGCCGCCAATGGAGTTGCACAGAACGTCGAGGTCGTCCGCCAGGGGCGAGGGGCCGAGGACGGCGCCGAGCACCGCTTCCACGCCCGAGGGTGCGGTTGGGGGCCCGGCCGCCGGTTTCTGGGGCACTGGGGAGGAGGCCTGCGCCAGGGTGGCGAGGAGGACGGCGGTCAGGACGTGGGAGACGCGGACCATGTGGTCACCTCCACCTGGCACCATGCCCCAGGCCGCCGGCCGCTGTCAACTGCCCGCTTTACATCATTTTACGGCCTGCCTGTTCGCCCTGATCGTGTGTGGTGCGTTACACTGGAGGGCGTCCCGTCCGCGCCTCTCCGGGAGATTGCCGTGCAAACGCTGAACAGCCCGAGCCTCGCCCTCCTTGCCGCCCTTCTCGTGCCGGCGTGCGCTCCCCAGCCGGCCGCCCGGGCGGCGGCCGGCGGCGACGCCGAGGCGGCGGCGCCGGTGCTGGGCGATTTCACCCGGGATCTGCTGCTCACCGGCGAGCTGGAGGCGGTGCACTCGGTGGCCATCAATTCCCCCCAGACGTCGGTCTTCCAGATGCGCATCCAGTTCATGGCCGAGGAGGGGAGCGTGGTGAAGGCGGGCGACCCCCTCCTGGACTTCGACAACTCGGCCCTGGCCGACCGGGTGCTGGACCTGGAGACCCAGATCCTGGACGCCGAGATGCAGGTGGTGGGGATGCGCAGCGAGATCGAGAGCAACCTGCGCGATCTGGAGATCCAGCTGGCCGAGAAGGAGTACGCCTACGAGGTGGCGCGGCTGGAGGCAGCGGTGGAGGCGGGCATCCTCTCGCGGAAGGAGCACGGCGAGCGCCAGCTGGCGTTCAGCCGGGCCACCCGGGAGCTGGCCGATGCCCGGGCTCGCATCGTCTCCACCAAGGAGAAGGGCGCCGCCGACCTGGACGTCCTCATCATCCAGCGCGACAAGCTGCGCCAGGATCTGGTGTCGGCCCAGCAGGACCTCTCCCTCCTGTCCATCAAGGCGCCCAGCGACGGTCTCGTCATCTACGAGACGCGCACACGGAGCACCGTCCGCTACCAGCCGGGAGACTCATGCTGGCCCGGGCAGACCATCATCCGGCTCCCCGATCTGAGCGCCATGCAGGTGGCCTTTCTGGTCAACGAGGTGGACGCCCGGCACCTGCAGGTGGGGATGCAGGTGGTCATCGCCATGGACAGCTTCCCGGATCGGCCTCTCACCGGAACCATCGAGCAGATCCCGTCCATGGCCGTGCTCCGGGGCGAGAACTCCCAGGTGAAGGTGTTCAAGGTCATCTCCAGCCTGTCGGAGACCTGGCCCGGCGAGATGAAGCCGGGGATGTCGGTGCAGGGGCGTGTGGTGGTGGAACGCCTCGACTCGGTGCCCATGGTGCCGCGCCACATGGTGCGGTTCGACGGGCGGGACTACTGGCTGCGCCCCGGGGCCGCGGGCCTGGCTCGCGGTGATGCGCCACGGCAGGTCCATCCGGTGGCGCGCAACGCCACCTACTACGTCCTGGACCAGGAGGCCGACGCGGCCGTGGTGCCGCTGCTGGGCCTGGACGCCCCGGCGCCCTCGGGCCGGGCGGCCGGAGCGGTGCCGTGAGGCGGCCCTGGCTGGTGGTGACGGTCCTCCTGGCCGTGGCCGCGGCGGGGCTGCTGGTCTGGGCCGGCCGCGGCGGCGGCCGGAGCCAGGCCACGGCCGTGGCCGCCCAGGAGGATTTCCAGGTGCTGGTGGAGGCCCCCGGCAGCCTGGAGGCGGCGGTCTACTTCGAGATCGGTCCGCCGTCGGTGCAGGACTTCTGGCAGTACAACCTGACCTGGATGACCCCCGAGGGGAGCCGGGTGAAGAAGGGGCAGGTGGTGGCTCGCTTCGACGCCCAGCAGCTGGAGGATCGGCTCCGGGAGCAGCAGGCCGAGATGGAGAAGGTGGTCCGGGAGAAGGAGAAGGCGGAGCGGGACCTGGAGATCCAGCTGCGCCAGCTGCGCCTGGACCTGGTGGAGGCCAGGGCCGAGATCGAGAAGGTGGCGGTGGAGGCGTCGGTCCCCGAGGAGCTGGTGCCGGCCCTGGAGCTGGCCCAGACCCGCATGCGCGAGAAGCTGGCGCGCCAGCGCGCCGAGTTCCTGGAGGCCAAGATGCGCTTCCAGGAGGAGCTGGTGCGCAGCAAGCTGGAGCTGCTGGAGGTGAAGAAGACGCGCACCCGGCAGAAGATCGACTTCTATACCGACGCCCGGGACAAGTTCCAGGTGAAGGCCCCCATCGACGGCGTCGTCCTCTACGTCCCCAAGCCCAACGGTCAGCGCTGGGAGGTGGGGGAGGGGGTGTGGATGCTGGCGAAGATCCTCAAGGTGGCCGACGTGAGCACCCTGCAGGTGGAGGCCCAGGTCCTGGAAGTCGACGCGGCCCGGGTGGCCCCCGGGCAGCCGGTGGAGGTGGTGTTGGATGCCCTCCCCGGGCGCACCCTCTCCAGCCGCGTGGCCGAGGTGGGCCAGATCGTGCATGCCCGCAGCCCCCAGGACCCCAGCAAGGTGTTCGACGCCTTCATCCCGCTGCCCGAGGTGGACACGGACCTCATGCGTCCCGGCATGAGCGTGCGCGTGGCCGTGGAGATCCAGCGCCTCGCTGGCAGCATCACCGTCCCGCTGCAGGCTGTGCGCGCCGGTCCCGAGGGGACCTACGTGCAGGTGGTGGAGGGTCCCGGTGGCTCCCGGACCAGGATCGTGGAGCTGGGACCCCGCAACCGGGACCGGGTGGTGGTCCTGTCAGGGCTCAAGCCGGGTGAGCGGGTCTTGCTGGCCGGGCCGGAGCCGGCGTGAGCCGCTCCACTCCGAGGCCACAGCTGCCGTTGGCCGCTGTCCTGCTCCTCACCGCGGCATGCGGTTTCATGGAGGGCAAAGGCGAAGGGCCGCCC
>JBFGDW010000237.1:0-5606 GCA_041580435.1 Candidatus Polarisedimenticolia bacterium
CACCAGTCCTGGAACGCCGGCTGCCAGCGCTCCAGCGCCCGCTGCAGCCGCTTGTCGCTGGCCAGGTCCACGTTGTGGGGGATCTTCGCGTTGAGCTGCATCAGGGTCTCCTCCAGGCGAAGACCGGGCGCTCGGGACGGCCGTAGAGCTTCAGGGCTCCCTGGTCCCCCACGGCGTTGGGGCGCTGGAAGATCCAGTTCTGCCACGCCGATAGCCGGCCGAAGACCTTGGTCTCCATGGACTCGGCGCCGGGGAAGCGCAGGGAGGCTTCCATGCCGGTCAGGGCGTCAGGCGAGAGGGAGGCGCGCTCCTCGATGGCCACCCGCACCTCGTCCTCGTAATCGATGTCATCGGCGGCGATGGTGACGAGCCCCGCCGTCTCGGCCGCGGCCGGATCGAAGCTGGGGGACTCGCCGGCCTCCACCTTCCCTCCCAGGGCGGCGTGGGCGTTCGGATCGGGGAGCATGCGGGCCTGCAGGCGGGTCAATCCGTGGCCCATGGGGAGCGGCCCGAAGTTGAGGGGCGACAGGGCCAGGCGCACCGGGCGCTCGGGATCGTCCAGGGCGTAGGTCCGGTCCGCGGCCAGGGCCGTCTCCAGCAGCGAGCCGGCGAAGCAGCTTCCAGGCTCCACCAGGGCGAACTGGCTGCGGGCCGTCACCTCCAGCCGCCGCAGGGTCCGGGCCATGAGCAGGACCACCTCCCGGGCGAACCAGTCCGTGCCGGCGGCTGTCGCCAGCGCCCGGTCGTGGGCCAGCACCGCGTCGGGGTCCCCCTGGGACTTGATGAGCCACAGGCCGATCTCCGGCTCATTGAAGCGCAGCCGGCAGACGGCGTCGTCCAGCTCCCGGAACAGGCGCAGCAGGTAGAGGTCGGCCCCCGCCTGGCGCATGCCGGCGGCATCCCCCGGGGGCGGCCCATCGGGCCCCTTGAGAGTGAGGGTGGCCGTCCGCTCGCTGCGGTCCATCTCCACGGTCAGGTGGCGGTAGGCCAGCCGGTCCGGCTCCACCGCCGGGTCCAGCGCGTCCAGCGCCACCCCGGCCCCGTCCTTGTCCGGGACCCCAGCGGCCAGGCGCTTCAGGTGCTCGTCCACCAGGGCGTCGAAGCGGCTCTTCGGCGCGACATCGTCCACCAGCCGCCACGCCTTGGCCCGCGCCCCCTTCACCCCCTCCGCCAGGGTGCAGAAGATGTCGGCCAGATCCCGGCGCACCTTGCGCTTGTCCACCACCCGGGTCAGCCCGCCCGTGCCCGGAAGCACCCCCAGGAGCGGCACCTCGGGCAGGCTCACCGCCGAGTTGCCGTCATCCACCAGCAGGATGGTGTCGCAGGCCAGGGCCAGCTCGTAGCCACCGCCGGCCGTGACGCCACTGCAGGCGGCCAGGTACTTCTGCCCGGAGTGGAGGCAGGCGTCCTCGATGGCCAGGCGCGTCTCGTTGGTGAACTTGCAGAAGTTGACCTTGAAGCCGTGGGAGGAGGAGGCCAGCATGTGGATGTTGGCCCCGGCCGAGAAGATGCGGTCCCTGGCCGAGCGCAGCGCCACGGCCTTCACCTGGGGGTGCTCGAAACGCAGACGCTGCACCGCGTCGGCCAGCTCGATGTCCACGCCCAGGTCATAGGAGTTCAGCTTGAGGATGTAGCCCGGGCGCAGCGGCTCGTTCTCCTGCACGTCCAGTGTCAGGGTGGCCCGCTCGCCGTCAACCTCCAGGCGCCAGTGCCTGTAGCGGTCGGGGTGGGTGGCGAACTCCACGGGCGTCGGCTCGGGCCGGGCGGATGTGTCTTGACTCACGGTGGGCCTCTTGGTTGGGCGGCGGCGGCCGCGGGGGCGGCCGTCCGGCGCGGTGGGGTTGGCAGCCATGCTGCGCGGGATCGGCGGTCGCGTGCAGTATACTGCACTCAATGGCCCTTGTCATCCCCATGAACATGCAATATATTGCACGAATGGCGCGACGCGGGATCACGGCGCGGTCTGGCCGGTCCGCCGGCGGGAACGAGCTCCTGGCCCAGGTGGGCATGTCCCTGCGCCACTGGCGCGGCGAGCGGGGTCTCTCCCGCCAGGCCCTGGCCACCGCCTCCGGCGTCTCCCCGCGCTTCCTGGCCCAGATCGAGTCGGGGACGGGGAACGTCTCCCTGCGCCGCCTGGCCGCTCTGGCCCGGGCGCTGGACGTGACCCTGGTCCAGCTCCTGACCACCGCGCCGGCGGCCGCCGGGCCCCGCATCGCCCTCCTCGGTCTGCGCGGCGCCGGGAAGAGCACCGTGGGGCCGGCGCTGGCGCGGCGCCTGGGGGTGGAGTTTCTGGAGCTGGACGGTCTCATCGAGGCCAGCGCCGGGATGTCCATCGGCCAGGTGTTCGAGCTGCACGGCGAGCGTTACTTCCGCCGGCTGGAGCGGGAGACGCTGGCGCGCCTGCTGGGGGAAGGCCGGCCGGCGGTCATCGCCACCGGCGGCGGGCTGGTCACCGACGCCGAGACCTACCGCCTGCTGCGGGAGGGCTGCACCACCGTCTGGCTCTCGGCCCTCCCCGAGGAGCACTACCAGCGGGTGCTGGCCCAGGGGGACCGGCGCCCCATGCGCGACAACCCCGACGCCATGGCGGAGCTGAAGGCGCTCCTGGCCTCCCGGGAGCCGCTCTACCGCCAGGCCGACCTGGCGGTGGACACCTCCCGGCTGGCGGTGGAGCAGGCGGTGGCCGCCATCGCCGCGCAGGTGCCACGGGCGGGCTCCCCGCCGGCGGCCGGCGGCGGCGCCTGACAGAGGGCCGGCGACCCGCTACCCTGAGCGCAGCCCACCCGGCAGCGTTGCCGGACACGGCGCGGGAGATCCCTCGTGAGCCCTGACCCCGCACGGCAGGCCGTCCTTGTCGCCGGCAGGCGCACCCCCTTCGCCCGGGCCGGCACCCTCCTCGCCCGGCGCACCGCCCGGGAGCTGGGCGCCCATGCCGTCAAGGCGCTGGTGGAGGGGGCGGGCCTGTCCCCCGTCGACATCGACGCCCTCTGCTTCGGCACGGTGGTGCTCGATCCCCGCACCCCCAACGTGGCGCGGGAAATCGTCTTCGACGCCGGCCTGCCCGCCTCGGTCCGGGCCCACACGGTCTCCAACTACTGCATCAGCGGGGTGCGCGCCGTCACCGCCCTGGCCGACATGATCCACGCCGGCCGGATCGAGGCCGGCATCGGCGCCGGGGGCGATTCCCTGTCCAACCCGCCGCTGCTGTTCCGCCGGCGCGCCGTGCGCCGCTTCACTGCCCTGGCCGCCGCCCGCTCCCTGGGCGGCCGGCTGCGCCAGGTGCTGGGGCTGCGGCCGGGCGACTTCCTGCCCGAGGCGCCGGGGGTGGCCGAGCCCTCCACCGGCCTGACCATGGGGGAGCACTGCGAGATCACCGCCAAGGAGTGGAAGGTCCCCAGGCAGGCCCAGGACGAGATCGCCCTGCGCAGCCACCGCCGGGCGGTGGCGGCCTGGGAGGACGGACGGCTGGCCGCCGAGGTGGCCCCCATGGACGGCCTGGACCGGGACACAGGCCCGCGGGCCGACACCTCCCCGGAGAAGCTCGCCGCCCTGCGGCCGGTGTTCGACCGCTCGGCGGCCGGCACCCTCACGGCCGGCAACTCCAGCCCCCTCACCGACGGGGCCGCCGCGGTCCTGGTCATGTCCCGCGCGGCGGCCGAGCGCCAGGGCCTGGAGCCGCTGGCGGTGATCCGCGACTGGGAGTACGCCGCCATCCGGCCCGACGAGGGGCTGCTCATGGCGCCGGCCGTGGCGGTCCCCCGCCTCCTGGCCCGCCACGGGCTGCGCCTGGACGACCTGGACCTGGTGGAAGTGCACGAGGCGTTCTGCGCCCAGGTGGCCGCGAACCTGGCCGCCTGGGAGAAAGGGTGGAAGGAGCCGGCGGCGGGGCGCGTGGACCCGGAGCGCCTCAACGTCTGCGGCTCCTCCATCGCCATCGGCCATCCCTTCGCCGCCACCGGCGGCCGCATCCTCACCACCCTGGCGGCGGAGATGCAGCGGCGCGGCGCCCGGCGCGGCCTGGCCAGCCTGTGCGCCGCCGGCGCCATGGCGGCAGCGGTGCTGCTGGAGCGGCCCGGCGCCTAGGGGGTCCCCGCCGCCTCCCACCCCAGGCGGGGCCGGGCGCGCTGCCGGGGCCAGACCTCGTCCATGGTCCAGGCGTCGTGCAGGACGCCCCCCTTCATGACCTGGGTGATGGAGGTGGAGTGGCGCAGATCGTCCAGGGGGCTGGCCTCCAGGATGACCAGGTCGGCCAGCTTGCCCGGCGCCAGCGAACCCAGGTCGGCCTCCATCCCCAGGTAGCGGGCCCCGTTGAGGGTGGCGCAGCGCAGCGCTTCCAGCGGCGTCATCCCCCCCTGACCAAGGGACCACAGCTCCCAGTGGGCCCCCAGCCCCTGCATCTGGCCGTGGGCTCCCAGCTGCACCGAGCCTCCCGCCCGGAGCACGTCCCGGGCCGAGCGCGCCAGGGCCACGTGGTACCAGTCGTCCTCCTCGGCCATGACGTCCCGGCGCCGGGCGCGGGCATCCACCACGCCCCGGGGGACAAAGCGCGCCAGCCGCGGGTCGTCCCAGACCCGGGTGTGCTGGTACCAGTAGTTCTCCCCCCACAGCCCGCCGTACCCCACCACCAGGGTCGGCGTGTAGCCGGTGCCGCTCTCTCCCAGGAGCGTCAGCACGTCCCGGCGCAGCGGGGCCACCGGCACGGCGTGCTCGATGCCCGTGTGGCCGTCCAGGATCATGGTCAGGTTCCAGGCCAGGGTGGAGCCCCCCTCGGGCATGACCAGCAGCCCCTCCTCCCGGGCCGCTTCCATGATCCACTGGCGCTGGTTGCGCCGCGGCTGGTTGTACGACTTGACGCTCACCGCGCCCTGGGCCTTGAGGCGCTTCACGTGGGCCCGGGCCTCCTCCAGGCTCTCCACCACCGCCTTGTCGGTGTTCTCGGCGCCGTAGAGGATGAAGCCGGTGGAGAAGATGCGCGGACCGGTGACGCGTCCCGCCTCCACCATCTCGGCCTGGGCGAAGACCGCGTGGGTGGAGGCCGACGGATCATGGGCGGTGGTCACGCCGAAGGCCAGGTTGGCGTAGTAGCGCCAGTCAGCGCGGGGGTTGATGTCCAGGGCGGCGTAGTGCATGTGGGCGTGGACGTCGATGATCCCCGGCATGATGGTGCGACCGGAGACATCCATGACCCGGGCCTCGGCGGGGATGCGCACCTGGCCGCGCCTTCCCACCGCCACGACCCTCTCGCCGGAGATCACCACCACGCCGTCCTCGATGACCTCGTCCCCCTCCATGGTGATGATCCGCGCCCCCGACAGGGCCAGGACCCCGTCGGGAACGGCCCGGGGGACCTGCAGGTCGACGCGGACGGTGACCGTCTCCGCCACGGCCGGGTTGGCCTCGGGGGCGCCAGGGCGTTCCTCCAGATCGGTGCCGTCATCAGGGGCGGCCTTGCCTTCATCGCCGGCGGCGGTCTCGCCCGTGTCGCCAGCCGTCTCCCCCTGCGTCCTGAGGGCCGCGGCCACCGGCGTCCGGTACACCTCCGCCCCCAGCGACCAGACCACGTCCGATCCGTCGGCGGTGAAGCCGGGCCAGTCCCCTCCGATCCG
>JBFGDW010000238.1:0-5603 GCA_041580435.1 Candidatus Polarisedimenticolia bacterium
CCGCCTGCCGCGAGGCGCTCCCACCGCTGGGCCGGCCGGTGGACCTGGTCTCCGAGTGCGCCTACTACGCCCTGGAGGCCCGCGACCACGGACCGGCGGCGGAGCTGCTGGAGGAGGCGGTGGAGCGCGACCCGGGGGAGGAGCGGGCGCTGGTGAACCTGGGGCTGGCCTACGCCGGCCTGGGGCGCCTCCCCAGCGCGGTGGAGGTGTACCGGCGGGCCCTGGAGCTGAACCCGGCCTCGGTGGAGGCCTCCCTGTACCTGGGCAACGCCAGCTACCGCCTGGGGCGCCTGGACGACGCCGAGGCGGCCTACCGGGCGGCGCTGCGAGGCGCCTCCGACCCGCTGCTGCTGGACCGCCTGCAGCGGGTGCTGGGTGAGATCGAGCAGGAGCGGCTGCCGCCGCCGCTGCCGCTTCCCCCCAGGGAGGCGGGGCGGTGAGGCGGCGCGGCGGGGGGTGGGTGGCGGCGGCCGTGCTGGCCGCGGTGCTGGCTGGCGGCGCAGGGTTGACCGCGGCCGGCGGCCTCGCCCTGGCCAGCGGCCTCGCCCTGGCCCAGGTGGAGCCGCCGTCCCGGGCGCCGTCCCGCGCCCCCACCGCCCGGCGCGGCTTCACCGTGAAGATCACCGAGCCCGCCGACGGCGCCATCGCCATGGGCCCCACCCGCATCGCCGCCGAGGTGACCTCCGAGGAGCCAGGCGCCGCCACCGAGGTGACCTTCTACGTGGGGGAGAAGAAGATCTTCGTGGACCGGGAACCCCCCTACCAGACCGTCCACGACTTCGGCACCGAGCCTAAAAGCATGGTGGTGCGGGCGGTGGCCACCCACCGGGCCGGCTTCAGCGTCGAGGACAGCGTGGTCACCCGCCAGCTGCGCCTGTCGTACGTGGTGGAGGTGCGCCGGGTGCGCCTCATCCTGAGCGTCACCGACGGCGCCGGCGCGCCGGTCACCGGCCTGGGCCGGGAGAGCTTCAAGGTGTACGAGAACGGCGTGGAGCAGGAGATCCTGGACTTCGGCACCGAGGAGCGGCCGCTGCGCCTGGCGCTGGTGCTGGACACCAGCGGCTCCATGCGCGGCGAGCTGACCCAGGTGCAGCTGGCCGCCGCCGGCTTCCTGGACGTCCTGCGTCCCGATGACGCCGCCATGGTCATCGACTTCGACGACCAGGTGCTGCTGCTGCAGGACCTCACCGGCACGCGCGAGGACCTGCGGGCCGCCCTCATGAGCACCTTCGCCCGGGGCGGGACCGCCATGTACGACGCGGTGCACGCCGCCCTGCGCCGGCTGGCCCCCGAGAAGGAGCGCAAGGCGGTGGTGCTGCTGTCCGACGGCGGCGACACGGCCAGCGTCTTCGACCGGGACCGGGCCCTGGAGGCGGCCAAGAGCGCCGACGTCCTCATCTACGCCATCGGCATCGGCGGCGGCGCCGACAAGGGGGTGCTGCGGGCGCTGGCGAAGGAGTCGGGAGGCCAGGCCTTCTTCGCCGACAGCGCCGCCGAGCTGGCCGGCATCTACCAGCGCATCGCCGACCAGCTCCGCAGCCAGTACCTGGTGACCTACTCGTCGTCGAAGCCGGAGTACGACGGCACCTGGCGCAAGGTGCGGGTGGACCACACCGGACCGCAGGGGTACACGGTGCGCACGCGGCCGGGATACTACGCCGTCAAGCCGCCGGCGGCCCCCCTGGAGGCGGCGCCTGCGAGCGGTCCGCCGGCGCCGGAGGCGGCTCCGGAGGAGGAGGGGGGATCTCCAGGAGCCGGCGGGGAGGCATCGGCGCCTCCGGCGGCAGGATGATGCCGCGCCGCGCCGCCATCTCCAGGGGGTAGTCGGCCAGGCGCACCTGCACCTCCAGGGGGCGCCCGGCGCGCACCTTGACGCCGGCGACCCGGATGGGGATCGCACCCGGCGCGCTCACCGACAGCTCGTAGGTGTCCGGGACCAGCCCCTCCAGGCTGAAGCGCCCCTCGGGGGTGGACAGCACCAGGCGCTGGCCCGGCGGCGGCCCGCCGCTGAAGGCGATCTCCGCGTCGGGCACCGGATCCCCGGCGGGCCCGATGATCCGGCCGGTCACCGGGACCGGCGCGCCGTCGGTGCCGGCCGCGGCCGCCGGGGTGGGCCGCGACTCGCCGGCGCTGCCCGGCGGCGTCGTACCGGGGCCGCTGGTCGACTCGCCGCCGCCTGCGTTTGCCTCGCCGGCCTCCGGCCGCAGGCGGAAGTCCAGGATGTTGCGGAACGGCGGCTTCACCTCCACGTCGGTGTAGCGCCCCTCGGCGTGGCCGGCGGCCCGCGCCCGCAGCTCGTAGGTCCCCGGCGGCAGCGACTCGTAGAGGTAGCCGCCGGTCTCGTCGGTGGTGGTGAGGCAGACCAGATCCCGGTCGGGTAGAGCGGTGCGCGCCGCCACGTGGGCCGCCACCAGCCCCTTGCGGCCGTCGCCGCTCACCGACCCCTTGATGCGCCCGCCGCCACTGGCCAGCTCGGCCAGCGCGCCGGGCTCCGCGCTCAGCAGCAGCACCAGGGCCAGCGGCATGAGCCGGGCTTTTGCCCCGGCACCGCGCTGCCTGGCGCGGCCTGCCCTGCCGCCGCGGGTCACGCCGCCGCCGCGGGTCACGCCGCCGCCTCCACGCTCAGGCGCATGCCGTCCTCGGCGGCCAGCACCTCGCCGCCGAATGACGCCGCCGCCGGCGCCACCGGGTCGTGCTCGTCGCACTCGGGATAGAAGTGGGTGAGGAGCAGCCGCCGGGCCCCCGCCCGGGCCGCCAGGGCGCCGGCCTCCGAGGGCACCAGGTGCCCCGTCCGCTTCGCCCCCTCGGGGAACGAGGCCTCGGCCACGAACAGGTCGGCGCCAGCGGCGGCCTCCACCACGCCATCGCACACGTCGGTGTCGCCGCTGAAGGCCAGCACGGCACCCCCCTCCTCCTCGATGCGCAGCGCCCGGGCCGAGTCGATGTGGGCCACCGGGTGGGCGGTGAGCCGGAACCCTTCCCCCTCCAGCGGGGCGACGTCCAGATCGTGCAGGCGCAGCGGGAACTCGCGCGGGTCCAGCCAGTGGCCGAACGGCTCCCGGTAGCGCTGCAGCACGTCCAGCAGCGGGCCCGAGCCGGCCACCGTCAGCGGCCGCGTCCGGCCGTACCCTGGCAGGCGGGCGGCGAACAGCAGGTGGCCGATCTCGCCGAAGTGGTCCAGGTGGTGGTGGCTCAGGACCACACGGTCCAGCCGCCGGGGGTCGCCCCCGTGGTGGATGAGCCGGTCCAGGGTGCCGGCGCCGCACTCCAGCAGGAGCTGCTCCCGGCCGGCCCGCAGCAGGTAGCCAGGAGCGCCCCGGCGCCGGCTGGGCGCCGCGGTCCCCGATCCCAGCACCAAAAGCTCCAAGGACGCCTCACTTGCCGGTGGGGACCAGGCGCACCCGCCCCTCGGCCACCAGCCGGCAGATGTCCACCGTGGAAACAATCCCCGTGACCTTCCCCTTCCGCACGATGGGGAGCCGGTGGATGCGGAGCTGGCACATGAGGCGGCACAGCTCCTCCACCGGCGTGCCCTCCTCGGCGGCGAAGGGGCGCGGGGTCATGATCTCCCCCACCAGCCGCGGCGTGGTGCGCCCCTCCGGGTCCACCAGCCCCAGGGCGGCCCCCGGGCCCGGGGCGCCCAGCAGGCCGCCGCTCCCCCGGCTGGCCAGCTCCCCGTCGCTGAGGCCCATCTCCCCGAACACCAGGTCGTCCTCGGTGATGATCCCCACCAGGTTCCCCTGGGCATCCACCACCGGGGCGCCGTTGATGTTGTGCACCTGGAAGAGCTGGGAGACGTCGTCCACCGGCGTCTCGGGCCGGACCGTGTGCACCCTGCGCTCCATGAGGTCGGCGGCGGTGAGCCCCGAGGGGCCGGCGGCCGGGCCATCCGTCCGCGGCGGCCGGCGGCGGCCGCGGCCGCTGGCGTCCTTGCGCCGGCGCTCCTCCATCACGGCCCCGCCGGGACCTGGGAGCGGCCGAAGTAAGTGGCCAGGATGGCCAGGTCGACGCCGTCCACGTCGCCGTCCCGGTCCAGGTCGGCGCTGGCCCGGTAGCCCGGGTTGCCGCTGGTGCTGCCGAAGGCCCGCCCCAGCACGGCCAGGTCGAAGCCGTCCACCCGCAGGCTGCCGTCCAGGTCGCCGCGCAGGGCCACGTCGGCGCCGGAGAAGCCGCCGAAGCGGATGGGCGTCGGGTCGGGAATCGACGCGATGACGTCCAGGCGCGGCGTGAGCGCGCCCGGGTCGGTGGCGTGGCGCGGGCTGATGCGCCAGATGCGGAAGCGCGGTGCGGTGATGGAGGTGGCGTAGAGCGACTCGCCGTCGTACCCCAGCCCCACCAGGAAGCGGTCCAGCCCCGGGGTCTGCAGGCTGGGGTTGAACTGGCGCAGGCTCGGCTTGGTGAAGAAGTTGACCACCGGGCTGGGCTGGCTGGGCCTGAGGTGCACGATGAGATCGCCGAAGGTGTTGACGAACAGGTCGTCCCAGGTGCCGCCCAGGCCGCCGAACAGGTTGCTGCTGGAGGTGATGTCGAACCCCTTGGGGCTGCCGTCGTCGGGGCTGAGCCCCAGGATCCGGTCGGCGTCGCTGTCCAGGGCATACAGCACGCCCCCCGGGGGCTGGCCCGGGCCGTTCAGGAAGGCCAGGCCATCGATGCGCTGGGCGGTGGCGGGCCAGGAGAAGCTGTTCATCACCGACCCGTCCACCGGGTTGAGCTCGTAGATGAGGCGCGAGGCGGAGGCGCCGTCGGTGAAGAAGAGGGTGCCCCGGGGGGCGGCGTAGGCCAGCCCCTCCTGGAAGGCGGAGTTGGGCGCCGGTGCGGGGATGCGGCGCAGGATGGCGCCGCTGACCAGATCCAGCTCGATGAGGGCGGTGGGGCCGGAGGGGACCGCCGGGTCGAACGGCTGGTCGTCCACCGCCAGGAGCAGCGCCGGCGGCAGCGGCTCGTTGAGGACCAGGTCCACGCCGGCGCGGAGATCCCCCGCGGCCAGGACCAGCTCCTTGGCCAGTCCCGGCGGATCGGTGGCCGGGTCCGACGACTCGGCGTCGCCGCTCCAGAACTCGTTGGGGCCGGGGACGAAGACCGGCGTGGGGAACGGCCCCACCGACGAGGCCTCCACGAAGAGGGGCTCGATCTCCTCCACCTCCAGGGTGTAGGTGCCGGGCGCCACGCCGCCGAAGGTGAAGGCCCCCAGCAGATCCAGCGGCGGCGGGCCGCCGAACTCCACCTGGCTCACGCCGGCGGGGGGCGCCGGAAAGTAGAGGGCGCCCGAGACGGCGCTGTAGGCCCGCATGAACGGATCCGAGGTCTCCCGCAGGACCATGTTCGCCCCCTGGAACGGCGTGGTGGCGTCGGGCAGGAGCACGCGCCCGGACAGCCGGGCCGTGCCGGCGGCGGCGCCGGGGGGCGGGTAGAGCAGGCTCAGCGCCGCCACGTCGTCGGGGTTGAGGGTCAGGAGCTGGGCGTCGTCGTCGCTGGAGGCCGGGAACATGGTCGGCAGGAACTTGTCGTTGTCAGCGTCGCCGTCGGCCCAGAAGGCCAGGTTGACCTGGGAGTGGTCCAGGTTGACCCAGTGGCCGATCTCGTGGACAAAGACCGCCTGGAAG
>JBFGDW010000239.1:0-5600 GCA_041580435.1 Candidatus Polarisedimenticolia bacterium
CCCCTACGTGGAGCCCCGGGCCGGCGCCGGCCAGGGGCTGCTGGCGGCACGGGCAAAGGAGGCCGCCGGGGGGGTGGCGGACGACAGCCCGGCCTTCGTCCTGCCGCGGATGCTCTCGGCGGCGGCCCGCAAGCTCAAGGTGCGGCTGGAGGCGGTGGACAGCAACGGGCTGCTGCCGCTGCGCGCCGCCGACAAGGTCCACCTCACCGCCCACTCCTTCCGGCGCTTCCTGCAGAAGACGCTGCCCGGGCACCTGGCCGACGCACCCCGCCCCCACCCCCTCACCGGCGCCCCGCTCCCCGAGGCCACCGCCCTGCCGGCCGCCATCACCCGGCGCTGGCCCGTTGCCGAGGCCGGCCTGCTGGGCGATGCCGAGGAGGCCCTGGCCCGCCTGCCGGTGGCCGCCGAGCCCGCCCCGGTGAAGCTGCGTGGCGGCCCCGGCGCCGCCGGCCGCCTCCTGGACCGCTTCCTGGATGGCGGACTGCCCCGCTACGCCGAGGACCGCAACGATCCGTCCCTGGGCGGCGGCAGCGGCCTGTCCCCCTACCTCCACTTCGGGCACATCTCCACCCACCAGGTGTTCGCCGCCGTGGCCGACCGGGAGGACTGGACGCCGGCCCGCCTCTCCAGCGACACCAGCGGCAGCCGCGCCGGCTGGTGGGGGATGGGCGCTTCCGCCGAGGCGTTCCTGGATCAGATCGTCACCTGGCGCGAGCTGGGGTTCAACATGGCCTGGCAGCGGGATGACACCGAAAAGTACGGCTCGCTTCCAGGCTGGGCCCAGGAGACGCTGGCGGCCCATGCCGGCGACGAGCGCCCCTACCTCTACACCGCCAGACAGCTCGACGCCGCCGACACCCACGACGAGGTCTGGAACGCCGCCCAGCGCCAGCTCCGGCAGGAGGGGATCATCCACAACTACATGCGCATGCTCTGGGGCAAGAAGATCCTGGAGTGGACCCCCAGCCCGAAGAAGGCGCTGGCGATCATGCTGGACCTGAACAACCGCTACGCCCTGGACGGGCGCGATCCCAACTCGGCCAGCGGCATCTTCTGGTGCCTGGGGCGCTACGACCGGCCCTGGGGCCCCGAGCGGCCGGTGTTCGGCACCGTGCGCTACATGACGTCCGACAGCACCCGGCGCAAGTTCCGCCTGGGCCCCTACCTGGAGCGCTTCGGCGGCGCCTGAGCCCCCTCCCCGGGCCGCAGCCGGCACTCCTGGGGGTAGGGGAAGAACTCCATGATCTCGCCGCGGCGGTTGTGGTGCTGCAGCCGGCGCCAGAAGTCCACGGTGAACAGGTCGCCGTGGTGGGCCGCGAACAGATCCCGCAGCGGCTCAGCCAGCCCCAGGAACGTCCGGAACTCCTCGGGGAAGATGTCATGCTCCCCCACCGGGAACCAGGTCTCGCTGTCCAGCTCCTCCTCGGGACTGCGGGGGGGCGGCATCTCCCGGAAGACGCAGTCGGTGACCAGGGTGAGCTCGTCGTAGTCGTAGAACACCACCCGTCCGTGGCGGGTGACGCCGAAGTTCTTGAGCAGGAAGTCGCCGGGGAAGATGTTGGACGCCGCCAGCTCCTTGATGGCGCGGCCGTAGTCCAGGATGGCCTCCACGGCAGCCTTGGCGGCCGCCTCGCGCACGTAGAGGTTCAGCGGCGTCATGCGCCGCTCGGTGTAGAGGTGCTCGATGACCACCTGATCCCCCACCAGGCGCACCGAGCTCGCCGCCTGCTCCTGGAGCTCCGCCAGCAGGTCGGGGGCGAACCGCTCGCGCTGGAAGGTGAGGTGCTTGAACTCCTGGGCGTCCACCAGGCGCCCCACACGGTCGCGCTTGAACACCATCCGGTAGCGGTCCATGACTTGCTGGCGCGTGGTGGTCTTGGGGTAGGCGAAGCGATCCCGGATGACCTTGAACACCACGTCGTAGGACGGCAGCGTGAATACCAGCATGACCATCCCCCGGGCCCCCTCGGCGATCTCGAACAGGTCGCCGCTGCCGGCCAGGTGGCGCTGCAGGTCCCGGTACAGCTCGGTCTTGCCGTGCTTGTTGAGCCCCAGGGAGATGTACAGCTCCGCCACCGGCTTGAGGGGCAGGATGGAGCGCAGGAAGGCGATGATGCGCCGCGGGCAATCCGCCTCCACGTGGAAGTAGGAGCGGGCGAAGCTGAAGACGATGCTCACCAGGTCCTCGTCGGTGAGCACGGCGTCCACGGTGATTCCCCCCTCGGGGTGGAGCAGAGGGAGCACGAAGGGGAGCATCCCGTCCCGCAGGCGGAGCCGCCCCACGATGTAGGCCCCCTTGTTGCGGAAGAAGACCGGGCGCAGCACCTCCACGGCCTGCAGCGTCACCGCGCCGCCCCGGGCCACCAGCGCCTCCTCCAGGGCCCGGGCCACCAGCCGGGCGTCGCCGGCGGCATCCTTGTAGGGGGCGTCGAAGCGGTGGTCCTCCAGGATGCGCCTCACCAGGCCGGGCAGCTCGCCGCCGGCGATGTAGCGCCGGTACGTGCCCGGATCGGGCTGCTCCCCAGCGGCCGGCGATCCCAGGGTGAAGAACTCGATGTCGGCGTTGACCCCCACGGTGGCGAAGATCCGCCGGGTGGTGGAGTTGAAGAAGGTCTCGGCCAGCTCCCGGTTGGGCTCCTCGGCCAGCATGGCGGCATAAGCCTGCCGCGTCTGGCGCCAATACCCCAGGTCGGTGAGGCGCTCTCCCAGCAGCACCTTCAGGTCGCCCAGGGTCCGGTCCAGCATGCGCGGATGGATCTCAAGGCGCTCCACCGCGTCGTCCTGTATCCCCTGCCAGTCGCGGGCCTCGAACCGCTTCCGGGCCCGGGCGGTGATGGCGTTGAAGCCACCCCTGAGGGCGACAAACGCCGAGTAGATCCCCAGCGCCCCCCGGGTGGCGATCTCCTCGGCTGAAGGCGTCGGGCGACTCACGGCCGGCAGTCTACCGCGCCCGGGGCCCGCGCCGCCCCTTCCCACTGCGCGGCCCCGCTGCTAGGCTTGCGCCCATGCCTGACTTCATCTTCACCATGCAAAACCTCGGCAAGATCGTCCCGCCCAAGCGGGAGATCCTGAAGGGAATCTGGCTCTCCTTCTACCACGGCGCCAAGATCGGCGTGCTGGGGGCCAACGGCGCCGGCAAGAGCAGCCTGCTGCGGGTCATGGCCGGCGTGGACACCGACTTCAACGGCGAGGCGTTCCCGGCCAAGGGGATCAAGGTGGGCTACCTGCCCCAGGAGCCCACTCTCAACCCGGACAAGACCGTGGGGGGCAACATAGAGGAGGGCCTCGGCGAGGTGCGCGTGCTGCTGTCGCGCTTCAACGAGGTCAGCGACCGGTTCAGCGAGCCGCTGGAGCCCGACGAGATGGACAAGCTCCTGGCGGAGCAAGGGCGCCTCCAGGACCAGATCGACGCCGTGGGAGGCTGGGAGGTGGAGCACAAGCTGGAACTGGCCATGGATGCCCTGCGCTGCCCCCCGGCCGAGGCGGAGGTGGGCAAGCTTTCCGGCGGCGAGCGCCGCCGGGTGGCCCTCTGCCGCCTGCTGCTCCAGCAGCCCGACCTGCTGCTCCTGGACGAGCCCACCAACCACCTGGACGCCGAATCGGTGGCCTGGCTGGAGCACCACCTGGCCGAGTATCCCGGCACGGTGGTGGCCATCACCCACGACCGCTACTTCCTGGACAACGTGGCCGGCTGGATCCTGGAGCTGGACCGGGGCGAGGGGATCCCCTGGGAGGGGAACTACTCCTCGTGGCTGGAGCAGAAGCGCCAGCGCCTGGCCCAGGAGGAGAAGGCCTCGGCGGCGCGCCAGAAGACGCTGGAGCGCGAGCTGGAGTGGGTGCGCATGGCCCCCCGTGCCCGCCACGCCAAGAGCAAGGCGCGCCTCAAGGCCTACGAGCAGCTCCTGGATCAAGAGGTTGAGCAGCGGTCCGAGCTGGACCAGATCTACATCCCCCCTGGCCCGCGCCTGGGGGACGTGGTCATCGAGGCCGACGGTGTGGCCAAGGGGTACGGCGAGAAGCTGCTCATGGAGGATCTCTCCTTTCGCCTGCCCCCGGGCGGCATCGTGGGGATCATCGGCCCCAACGGCGCCGGCAAGACCACCCTCTTTCGCATGATCGTGGGCCAGGAGAAGCCCGACGCCGGCACCCTGCGCGTGGGCGAGACGGTGACGCTTGCCTATGTGGACCAGTCCCGCGAGTCGCTGCCGGCCGAGGCCAGCGTCTGGGAAGCGGTAGCCCAGGGGCAGGACCTCATCGAGCTGGGCAAGCGCTCGGTGCCGTCACGGGCCTACGTGGCCTCGTTCAACTTCAAGGGATCGGACCAGCAGAAGCGCGTCAAGGACCTGTCGGGCGGCGAGCGCAACCGCCTCCACCTGGCCCGCATGCTCAAGAGCGGCGCCAACGTCCTGCTGCTGGACGAGCCCACCAACGACCTGGACGTGGACACCCTGCGCGCCCTGGAGGAGGCCCTGCTCAACTTCGCCGGCTGCGCCGTCATCATCAGCCACGACCGCTGGTTCCTGGACCGCATCGCCACCCACATCCTCGCCTTCGAGGGGGACAGCCAGGTGGTCTGGTTCGAGGGGAACTACCAGGACTACGAGGCCGACCGGAAGCGCCGGCTGGGGGCCGAGGCCGATCAGCCCCACCGCATCAAGTACCGCAAGCTGACCCGGGGCTGAGGATGGACCGCCGCGCCCGCATCATGGCCACCGTGGGCCCCGCCAGCCGCGACGAGGCAGTGCTGGCCGACCTGTTCGAGGCGGGGGTGGACGTGGTGCGCCTCAATCTCTCCCACGGCCGGCTGGAGGAGCACCGGGAGACCATCGCCCGGGTGCGCAAGGTGGCCAGAGCAGCCGGGCGGCACATCCCGGTGATGCTGGACCTCATGGGCCCCCGTTATCGCCTGGGGGAGATCCAGGGGCGGGTCAAGCTGGCCGAGGGCGACACGGTGCGTCTGGGGCTGGCGGCGGGCGGCGCCGGGAAGGCCCGGGGCACGGTGCACCTCCCGGTGGAGGAGGAGGCCCTCGCCCACCTGGAGCCCGGCGAGCGCTTGCTCATCGACAACGGCCTCATCGAGCTGCAGGTGGAGGAGAAGTCCGGCGGCGTGCTCACGGCCCGGGTCCTCACCGGCGGGGCCGTCTCCAGCCGCAAGGGGCTGAACCTTCCCGACTCGGACCTCCCGTTCACCCTGTCCGACAAGGACCGGCGCGACATCCGCTTCGCCGTGGCCGAGCAGGTGGACTACCTGGCGGCCAGCTACGTGGGCCGTCCCGTGCACGTGGAGGCGGTGCGCGGCGAGCTCCGCGCCGCCGGCGGTGAGCTGCCCATCGTCGCCAAGCTGGAGCGGGCCACCGCCGTCAAGCATTTGGACGGTCTCGTGGAGGCCGCCGACGCCCTCATGGTGGCCCGGGGCGACCTGGGGGTGGAGGTCCCCCTGCACCGGGTGCCGGTGCTGCAGAAGCAGATCGTGGCCGCCGGCCGGCGCCTGGGCAAGCCGGTCATCGTCGCCACCCAGATGCTGGAGTCCATGGTGGAGCAGCCCCGCCCCACCCGGGCCGAGGCCACCGATGTGGCCAACGCCGTCTTCGACGGCGCCG
>JBFGDW010000240.1:0-5597 GCA_041580435.1 Candidatus Polarisedimenticolia bacterium
GCCGGGCGCGCGCCCGCCAGGACCGGGTGGGCAGCGACGGCGTCCGCCGGGTGGTGCCCGTGGCGCTCCATGGTGATGCCGCCCTGGCCGGGCAGGGGATCACGGCCGAGACCTTCAACCTGGACGGCCTGGCCGGATTCGGCGTGGGAGGCACCCTCCATGTGGTGGTGAACAACCTCATCGGCTTCACCACGCCACCGGCGGCCCTGCACGCCAGCCGCTACGCCACCGATGTGGCCAAGCGCCTGCCCATCCCCATCTTCCACGTCAACGGCTTCGACCCGGAGGCCGTGGTCCGGGCCGCGGTCATGGCCGCCGACTACCGCGCCCGCTTCGGGACCGACGTGGTGGTGGACCTCGTGGGCTTCCGCCGCTATGGCCACAGCGAGGTGGACGATCCCACCATCACCCAGCCGCTGCTTTACCGGCGCATCGAGGCGCTCCCGCCGCTGTGGCAAGACTACGGCCGCCGCACCGGCGCCACGGACCAGGAGCTGGCGGCGCTGGAGGAGGAGATCACCGATGGGCTACAGGCGGCCCGGGAGGAGGCGGAGGGGCGCACGGCGATGCCCGAGTTCCGCACCCTCCCCCAGTACTGGGCCCCCTATCAGGGAGGCCCGTACTCACCCGAGCTGGAGGTGGAGACGGGCGTGGCTCCGGATCGCCTGGCCGAGATCGCAGCGGGGCTGGCCAGCGTCCCGGAAGGTTTCAACGTGCACGAGAAGGTCGCCCGGGGGCTCACGCGGCGCCGGGAGATGGGGCGGGGAGAGCGCCCCGTGGACTGGGGGATGGCCGAGGCCCTGGCCCTGGGTTCGCTCCTTTGGGAAGGGGTGCCCGTGCGACTGGTCGGCGAGGACAGCCGGCGCGGCACGTTCAATCAGCGCCACGCGGTCCTGTTCGATGTGGAGGACGGCCGTGAGCACGTGCCCCTGGCCCACCTCCACCCGGATCAGGCCCCTGTCGCCATCCATGACACCATCCTCTCCGAGGCGGCGGCCCTGGCTTTCGAGTACGGCTGGAGCCGGGACACCCCCGAGGCGCTGGTGTGCTGGGAGGCCCAGTTCGGGGACTTCGTCAACGGCGCCCAGGTGATTCTCGACCAGTTCGTGAGCGCCGCCGAGGACAAGTGGGGCCTGCTCTCGGGCCTGGTGCTGCTGCTTCCCCACGGCTACGAGGGCCAGGGGCCCGAGCACTCCAGTGCCCGCCTGGAGCGGTTCCTCCAGCTGGCTGCCGAGGACAACATGCAGGTGACGCAGCCCTCCACCGCGGCCCAGCTCTTCCATCTTCTCAGGCGGCAGGCCCTGCGGCGGTGGCGCAAGCCGCTGGTGGTGCTCACCCCCAAGGGGATGCTGCGGTCCGCCGCGGCCGCCTCGTCCCTGGAGGACCTGTCGAAAGGGCGCTTTCAGACCATCCGCGGTGATCTCGCCCCTGGCGAGGCCCATCGCGTTCTCATCTGCTCCGGCAAGCTGGTCCACGAGCTGCGGGAGCGCCGGGAGGAGCGGCCGGATGCCCCGTCCACCGCCATCGTCAGCCTGGAGCAGCTCTACCCCTTCCCCGAGGAGGAGGTGGCGGCCGCCCTGGAAGCCCACTCCGCCGCCGTGGAGATCGTGTGGGTTCAGGAGGAGCCCGCCAACATGGGGGCGCGGGCCTATGTGCGGCCGCGGCTGCAGCGCCTGGCCGGGGACCGGCACGTGACCACCGTCCAGCGCTCGGCCAGCGCCAGCCCGGCCACCGGCTCCCTGGCGGCACACAAGGTGGAGCAGGAGGCCCTCCTGGAGCTCGCCTTCGCCCATCCCCACTGAGGCGACGCGCCCGGCACCCCCTTGCGCTAGAGTGCTGCGGCGATGAGCCGGGACAAGCCCGATCCATCTGGCCCGCCCCGGGGGAGCATCCTGCGCTCCATCCTGCTGGTGGCGCTGGGCGCGCTGGGGCTGGTGGCTGCCGGGGCCGCTCCGCTGCTGGCGCGCCAGGCGGCCCTGTCACGGGAGGCCGCCGGCCTGGGCCGGGGCCTGGCCGAGACCATCCAGCTCAACATGCGGATCCAGCAGCGCCTGGACGCCTGCCTCATGGCCCTCCAGATCTACCTGGAGCGTCCCGGCCAGGAGGTGCGCCGACGGTTCGAGGACCTCTACTTCGAGCTGGGGGACCTGCAGGTCCGCTACGGGATGATGGATATCGACACCGACGAGCGCCGGGCCGTGGAGCGGATCCGGGCCAGCCAGGGGGAGCTGGGGCTGGCGGCCATGCAGGTGTTCGAGAGCACGGACAGGGGCGCCGGCGACGGTGCCCGGGCGGCCATCCGCAAGGTGCAGGAGCTGGAAGCGCAGCTGGATCAGGACCTGAGCGCCCTGAGCGGCCTGCAGGCGGAGCGCCTGAACCAGAGCCTGGGGCGCGCCCGGCAGGCGGTCTTCATGAGCACCCTGCTGGTGGCCTGGGTGGGAACCTGCTTCCTGCTGGCGTTTGCGGCCCTGGTGGTGGTGCTGCGCCGGCGGGTGCTGGCGCCGCTCCAGGACATGGCCACGGCGGCCGGCGCCATACGCCGGGGCGATTTCGCCGGGCGCGTTCCGGTGCGCCGGCAGGACGAGGTGGGGAGAGTGGCCACCGAGTTCAACTACATGGCCGCCGAGCTGGCCAGCATCTACGCCAACCTGGAGCGAAAGGTCGAGGAGCGCACCCGGGCGCTCAAGGATGTGCAGAAGCAGCTCATCCACGCCGAGCGCCTGTCGGCGGTGGGGCAGCTGGTCAGCGGCGTGGCCCACGAGCTCAACAACCCGCTCACCGCCATCATCGGATTCGCCGAGGTGGAGGAGGGAAGCCTGTCCCTGGATCCGGACCGCACGCGCCTGGCCCGCAACCTGGGCCACATCCTGACCCAGGCCGAGCGCTGCCGGCGTATCGTCGCCAGCCTGCTGCAGTTCGCCCGGCGCCCGGCTCCCCGCCTGGAGCCGTGCCGGCTGGGCGCGGTGGTGGCCGAGGCCCTCAAGCTGCGCGAGTACGAGCTGTCCACCGGCGACGTGAACCTGCACGCCGATCCGCCGGAGCACGACCCGGTGGTGGAGGGGGACCGGTTCAAGCTGCAGCAGGCGGTGCTGATCCTGGTCAACAACGCCGTGGACGCCATCCGCCAGCGGGGAGGCCCCGGGCACATCTGGGTGGAGGTGGCCGCCGGGGACGGGGAGGCGGTGCTGGAGGTTCGCGACGATGGCACCGGGCTGAAGGAGGCCGGGCGCGTCTTCGAGCCGTTCTACACCACGAAGCCGGTGGGGGAGGGGACGGGGCTGGGTCTGAGCATCTGCTACGGCATCGTGGAGGAGCACGGCGGGAGGATCGTGGGGGAGAACTGGGACCGGGGAGCACGATTCGTCCTGAGCCTGCCCCAGTCGGACCGGAAGGTGCCACGGGAGGCCGCAGCGCCACCCGCCGAGGCGCCGCCCCCACCGCTGCACCAGAAGGTGCTGGTGGTAGACGACGAGGTCCCGGTCCTGGATCTCCAGGTGGAGTACCTGTCGGAGCTTGGGCTTCAGGTCACAGGGGTTGCCAGCGGCGAGGCAGCCATCACCTTCCTGGAGCAGCACCAGGTGGATCTGATCATCTCCGATGTGCGGATGCCCGGCCCGGTGGACGGCCTGGGCCTGTACAGGTGGGTGTGCTCCAACCGGCCGTCCCTGGAAAGGACCTTCCTCTTCACCTCGGGGGACCCCTCGGCCCTGGGAACGGGCCCGGGGGTGGGGCTGCCGGCTGAGTGCCTGGCCAAGCCGTACGCCATGGAGGAGCTGGGGGCGTGCGTCCGGCGCCTTCTGGCCCGCCGGGTGGTGGTGCTATGAGACTCATGGGCGGGTGGCTGGCGCCGGTCCTGGTGGTGGTGTGCCTGCTGGGCGGCTGCCAGCAGCGGCCGTCCCGGGTGGTCCTGGGCGTCGCCCTGGCCCAGAGCAGCCATCCCGCCGTCCAGCTGGCCGCAGACGAGATCAACGCAGCGGGGGGGATCGACGGCGTCCCGGTGGAGCTCATGGGGATGGAGTGGATCACGGTGGAGGAAGCCCGCCCGGAGGAAGCACTGAAGTGGGCGGAGCGGTTCTCCGGAGAGGAGGATCTCCTGGCCATCATCGGCCACAGCGACAGCGCCTCCAGCCTGGTGGCCGCCCCTCTCTACAACGCCCGCGGCATCCCCCAGCTGGTGACGATCGCCACCCATCCAGCCATCACCCAGATCGGCGCCTGGACCTACCGGCTGTCGGCGTCCGACGCCTACCAGGGCCGCATCCTGGCCGAGTACGCCGTCAGGGACCTGGGTGCGCGGCGCCTGGCGCTGTTCCTGGTCAACGATGACTACGGGCGCGGCCTGGCCGCCCAGGTCCGGCGCCAGGCGGAAGCACTGGGGGCCGAGGTGGTGGCCACCCTTCTGCACCGCAACGTGTTGCAAGCTGGCGACAAGGGGGCCATGGAGGCTGCGCTGCAGCGGCTGCGCCTTGATCCACCTGACCTGTTCATCCTGCTCCAGCGCATCGAGGCGGCCACGTGGACTGTCCGCCGCATCCGCGAGCTGAACATCTCCTCGGGCATCCTGGGCGGTGACAACCTGGCTGTGGACGGGAGCAGCGACGCCTGGCGGAAGATGTCGGCGGGAGTCCAGATCTTCCAGGTGTTCGTTCCACCCGAGAACGATGCCTGGACGCGGGAGATCCAGGTCAGAAGCAACGACCCTGGCGAGCGGCGGGCCGACTACAGCGACGCCTTCGCCTATGATGCGGTCTACCTGGCCCGGGAGGCGATCCTGGGAGGCGGCTTCAGCCGGGCGGGGATCCGGGCCCATCTGGAGGGGATGGCCGCGGCCGGGACGTGGATGGACGGCGTTGGCGGCCACTACCGCTTCGGTCCGGACCGAAACGCCCGGCGCGAGGCCTACATCCTGGAGTTGCGGCCGGACCGGAATCGAGTGGTGAAGGTGTTCCCGGCCGAGTGAGGCTGCCCCGGCGTCCGGAAAAGCGCGTCCTGGCCCGGCTCAGCTTCCTGCCGCCGCCAGGGGGGCGCCCTGGGAGTCCACGGCCTCCACGCGGAGTGTCTTCGCCGCCTGGACCGATTCCTGGTCCAGAGCGACCCAGGCGTCCAGCACGCCGCCGCCGGTCCCGCCGCCTGACGGCCCTCCGCCTGCCGTTGCCTGCTGGGGCGTGGTGAGGCGCGCCGTGACGCAGCCGGGGGTCTCGCCTCCCAGGCAGAAGCGGACGCCAGCCCCCTCGGGCAGGCCGGCCACCCGGGCCATGGCCAGGCGGGCGCTCCCCTCGACGTCACCGGCCGCCTCGGGCAGGAAGAGGGTGCCCGCGTCTCCCAGGCCCAGGCGGGGGCGGCCGCTGGGTGTGAGCAGGTAGACCCCCCTGGCGGGGGCCAGGATCACGGGCTTGGAGATCCGCACCGGCCCCGGCTCCGCTCCCGTCGCCGGCAAGGGCAGGACGGCGGTGCCGATCCGCTCCGATCGCCGGTCCCACAGGACGAGCACGGCCTCGGTGGCGCCGGCGAGCAGGAGCGGCCCGGCCTCCTGGATGAGGAGCCTGTGCAGCGGCTCCTTACCCAGGAAGAGATCGTAGGGGGAGCGAAAGAGCACC
>JBFGDW010000241.1:0-5582 GCA_041580435.1 Candidatus Polarisedimenticolia bacterium
GCAGAACTGGATCTTCCAGCGGCCCAACGCCGTGGGGGACCAGGGAGCCCTGAAGCTCTACGGCCGGCCCGAGCGCCCGGTCTTCGACTGGAGGAGAACCTGATGCAGCTCAACGAGAAGATCCCCAACAACGTGGACCTGGCCAGCGACAAGCGGCTGCAGCGGGCGCTGGAGCGCTGGCAGCCGGCGTTCCAGGACTGGTGGAAGGACATGGGCCCCGAGGGGTTCCAGGCCCGGGACGTCTACCTGCGCACCGCCATCTCGGTGGACACCTCCGGGTGGGCCCACTTCGACTACGTCAAGATGCCCGACTACCGCTGGGGGATCTTCCTGGCCGAGCCGGAGAAGGACCGCACCATCGGCTTCGGCGATCACGCCGGTGAGCCGGTCTGGCAGGAGGTCCCCGGCGAGTATCGCAACCACCTGCGTCGCCTGGTGGTGACCCAGGCCGACACCGAGCCGGCCTCGGTGGAGCAGCAGCGGCTCCTGGGCCAGACGGCGCCCAGCCTCTATGACCTGCGCAACCTGTTTCAGGTCAACGTGGAGGAAGGCCGCCACCTGTGGGCCATGGTCTACCTGCTGCATGGCTTCTTCGGCCGGGACGGCCGGGAGGAGGCCGAGGCGCTCCTGGCGCGGCGCTCCGGCGACGCCGACCGGCCGCGGATCCTGGAGGCCTTCAATGCCCCCATCGAGGACTGGCTGTCGTTCTACATGTTCACCATGTTCACCGACCGGGACGGCAAGTACCAGCTCCTGGCCCTGGCCGAGAGCGGCTTCGACCCCCTGTCCCGAACCACCCGCTTCATGCTCACCGAGGAAGCCCACCACATGTTCGTGGGGGAGACCGGCATCCGCAGGATCGTGCAGCGGACCGTGGAGCTCATGAAGGAGAACCCGGGCAAGGACGTCCGGGAGCTGGGCGGCATCGATCTCCCCACGCTCCAGCGCTATGTCAACTTCTGGTACTCCATCTCCCTGGACCTGTTCGGCGGCGAGATCTCCTCCAATGCCGCCGACTTCTTCGCCGCAGGGCTCAAGGGCCGGGCCAACGAGAAGCGCCACGACGACCACCTGGCCCTGGAGGGGGCCTACACCATGACCGTTCCCAGGGAGGGGGGCAGCCTGGTCCAGGAGGACGTGCCCCTGCGCAACGCCATGAACGAGGTGCTGCGCGACGCCTACGTGGAGGACAACCAGCGTGGCGTGGACATGTGGAACAAGACCCTCTCCGAGGCGGGCATCGACGCGACGCTGACCCTGCCGTCGCGCCGGTTTCACCGCAACATCGGCATCTACGCTGGCCACCACTTCGACCCGGAGGGGAACCCCATCAGCGCCGAGGAGTTCGCCCGCCGGCGCGACGGATGGCTGCCCTCGGAGTCGGACCAGGCCTACGTGGCCAGCCTCATGAAGCCGGTCTACGAGCCCGGGAAGATCGCCAACTGGATCGCCCCGCCGCCCAAGGGGATTAACGGCCAGGCGCTGGACTTCGAGTACGTCCGCCTGGACTGATGCCCCATGGTGAGCGGGCCCACGCCGTCAGGAGGTGAGGGGGCGACACCGGGAGCGGCGTCCCGGCCGCGGCGCCGCTCCTGGGCCGGCTGGCTGGGGCGCCTGGTCCTCCTGCTCGTGGTCCTGGTCCTGGCCGCCGAGGGGGCCCTGCGCCTGGCCGGGTGGATCACCCTGAGCCGCCGGGCCCGGCAGGCCGAGGCGGAGATGGGGGCCGCCGACGTGCGCCTCCTGTTCCTGGGCGAGTCCACCACCTTCGGCCTGGGGGTGGGGCCGGATCAGGCCTATCCGGCCCAGCTCCAGGCTCTCCTGGCCGGGCAGGCGGGCAGGCCCAGGGTGGCGTCCATCAACCGCGGCGTCCCGGGGCTCACCACGACGGCCATGGTCCGCTCCCTGCCCGAGAAGCTGGAGGTCTACCGCCCCCACATGGTGGTCATCCTGGCCGGAGCCAACGATTACAACGAGCAGCTCAACGGGCTCGAGGAAGCCGGCGATGGCCTGCTGCCGGCGCCGGCCCGGCGCCTGGTGTCGGGCCTGCGGCTCTACAAGATGATCCGCCTGGCGGTGGAGCTGCGGCGGCCCGGGGTCAAGATGGAGGGGGGAGAGGTGCTGTTCTACCGTCACGGCGCTTCCCGCAACATCCTCTACCAGGAGCCGCGTGACGAGGCCAGGATCGCCGCGGTCACCGCGCGGCTGGAGGCCAACCTGGAGACGCTGATCCGGCTGAGCCGCGAGGCGGGCGCCCGGCCGGTTCTCATGGGGTACCTGCAGGCCATCGAGGAGAATCGCGTGCTGGAGCGGGTGGCGGAGCGGACCGGGGTGCCCTACGTCTCCACGTTCATCCACCTGCATGAGCGCCCGCCGGATCTGTTCGTGGAGGATGGCTGGCACCCCTCGGCGCGCGGGCACCGGCACATGGCCGAGGCGCTGGCGCCGGTGGTACGGCGCCTGGCCGCGGAGGGCGGCTAGGACGGAGCGCCGGGAGGCGCGGCGCCGCCAGCCGGCGGGCCAGGCGCCAGGCCGCCCAGAAGCGACAGCAGCCGTTGCCGCGGCCGGTCCCGGGTGGGCTCCCCGTGGCCTGGGCAGAGAAGCTCCCACGGCCGTCCCAGGAGCTCGCTGGCGCTCCGGCGAAGAGCCCCTGGATCGGAGGCATGAGCGTCGGGAAGCAGCTCCAGGCCGCGGCCGGGCAGGTTCATGACCAGGTCTCCCGCGAACAGCACCACTGCCTCCTGCTCCCACAGCAGCACGCAGTGGGCCTCCCGCGGGCCGGGGGCGTGAACGGCCAGAAGCCCTCCGGGCAGGCCATCGCCGGGACCGTACACGTCGTCGGGCTCCTCCTCGAGCCCCTGGGAGCCGCGAGGCGCCAGCACGGGGACCCGCCACCGGCGCCGCAGGCTCCAGGCGGCCCGCTGGTGGCTCGCCACCGTGAGCACCAGGGCGGCCGCCGGCAGGAGGAGGCGCTCCACATCCCCCCGGACCGGCAAGGGGTCGATGAGGACGGTCCCGCCAGCCGTCCGCAGGGCGTACGACTCGCTGCGGGCGCCGATGCGATCGTCCTGAAGCCCCATGTGCCGGAGGTCCCGGCAGAGGGGCACGGTGATGGTGACGGTGGTGCGCGGCTCGCTCACGAGGCTCCCGGGCCCAGTCTATCTCCGGCGCAGGCGGGGCGCATGTGGTAGATTTCTGGCCCGCTCGGCGCTGCCGGGTGACCTCGTTCCATCCCGTCCCCATCGTCTAGGCTGGCCTAGGACACCGCCCTTTCAAGGCGGCAACACGGGTTCAAATCCCGTTGGGGACACCACCCTGTCCGCCGGCCGTGGGCGAGGGGTCCCGGGCGCAGCGGAAACCGGCGAAGGGGCGGCGATCCCCCGGCGAGGCGCCGCGCCGGGAGGTGGCGCGGATGGCGGCGGCGGGCGTCGCCCACGAGCCGCCCCGCAGGACTCTCATGGTGGGGTCGAAGGCCGCCGGAGAGCGCCGGGCATCGGGGAAGGGGACGTGTCCGGGGTACGGCCGGTACGGGCTCGCGGTCCACTCCCAGACGTCCCCCAGCATCTGGTGGCAGCCGTAGAAGCTGCGGCCGCGGGGATACGAGCCCGCCGCCACCGGCTGGTCCAGGCGCTGGTCCAGGTTGGCATGATCGTGACTGGGCGAAGCGTCCCCCCATGGGTAGCGCCGGGAGCGGACGCGCTCCGGGTCCCACGCGGCGGCCTTCTCCCACTCCTCCTCGGTGGGGAGCCGGCGCCCTGCCCAGCGGGCAAACGCCTCCGCCTCGTGGGCCGACACGTGCACCACGGGGCGGTTCGGGTCCAGGACGCGCCACCGCCCGAAGTGGCAGATGAGCCACAGGCCGTCCTCGCGGCGCCAGCGCGCCGGCGCGCCAGCCGCGGCCGCCTCCCGCCAGGCCCAGCCCTCAGGCGACCAGAGGTCGCTCCGGGCGTAGCCGTCGTCTTCCAGGAAGGCCAGGAAGCGTCCGTTGGTGACCGGCGCGGCGTCCAGGAGGAATGAGGGGATCTCCACGCGGCGCGCCGGCTTCTCCCGGTCCTGGGCCAGGCCGTCGGCCTCCGCCCCCATGATGAATGGCCCGCCGGGGATGAGCATCTCGTCGGCAGAAGGGTCCCGCTCGGGGCGCGGTGGCGGCGAGTGGTCGTCGGCCTCCAGGTACGGCCCCACGCCGCCGGCCTGGATCCTCTCGAGCAACTCCTCCTGCAGTGCCCCCTCGGCCTCGCAGGCCATGTGGTGCAGGAGGCCGCCGGCGGTGAGGGGCTGGGAGGGATCCAGGAGTGCCTGGTCGAGGCCGCGCCGCGTGCGGTGGCGGACCTCGCCCAGCCGCTCCAGGGCGGCCCGCAGGCCGTCCCGCCTGTCGTCCCCGCGGGGATCCCCGGCCTCGCCCGTGCTCCCGGTTGCCGACGTCCCCGCGGCGGCCAGGGGCTCCACCAGCCACTCCTCCTCCCGCCGGGCCAGTCGTTCCAGCAGCGACGTGGCCTCCGCCGCCAGGCGTCCCGCGGGGTCCCCGCCGGCGTCCAGGAGCGGCGCCACGATCTCCAGGGTGCGCGCCCGCGTCCGCCGCAGCCGTGCCTCCACCTGCCGGCGGCGCTCGTCGGCGTAGGGGGTCTCCTGGCGACGGCGGAAGAGCTGCACCGCGAACAGCCCGTCCGGGTCGGAGTCGGTCCGTACCCAGGAGAAGCCAAACCGGTTGAGGTTGGCCGCCACGTTGCCAGCCCGGAACTTCCGGCTGATCTCGGTGAGGATCATCTCCCCGGCAGCCAGCCGGAACGACCGCCCCAGAAGCGGCAAGGCCAGGTTGACCTCCCGCCGGAAGCGGGCGTAGATCTCGATGCGCTCCAGGCGGGTGTTGTAGTAGGCCACGTGCTCCACCGCGTCCAGCGGGACGCGGCAGCCCAGCTCCCGGTTCATGCGGGCGAAGAGGTTGAGGGTGAAGCGGGCGGTCCAGCCGGCGGCATCATTGTAGGCCCGCTCCAGCCGGGCCGGATCCTTGACCAGGTCGATCCCCAGCAGGAAGTGATCGCCGGGGCTGAGATGACCGGCCAGCATGTCCAGGAAGCCGTCCAGCTCGGCGTGATTGAAGTTGCCGATGGTGGAGCCCAGGAAGACCAGCATGAGGGGCGAAAGGGTGGCGGCCACGGGCAGGGCGCGCTCGTAGGTGGAGGCAAGCCCTTCCACCCGCAGCTCCGGGAAGCGCCGGGTGAGCTCCTGGCAGGCCGTCTCCAGCGCCTCGCCGCTCACGTCGATGGGAACGTAGGTGACCGGCCCGCGCCGGGCCCAGGCTCCCAGGATGTGGCGCGTCTTGGTGGAGCTCCCTGATCCCAGCTCCACCACCGTCACGTCGCCGGCCGCCTCCCGGATGGCGCCGGCGTGCCGCTCCAGGATGGCGCTCTCGGTCCGGGTCTGGTAGTACTCGGGCTGCTGGGTGATCCCCTCGAACAGCGCCGACCCCTCGGCATCGTAGAGGAAGGTGCAGGACAGCCAGCGGGGATGATCTTCCAGGCCGCGGGCCACCGACTCGGCGAAGGCCAGGCGCCGATCGGCGGCCGGCTCCTGGTGGATCACGTACC
>JBFGDW010000242.1:0-5562 GCA_041580435.1 Candidatus Polarisedimenticolia bacterium
CCTCTCCAAGCTCCGCTATCACCGCATCATCATCATGTGCGACGCGGATGTGGACGGATCCCATATCCGCACGCTGCTGCTGACGTTCTTCTTCCGCCAGATGCGCGAGCTCATCGAGCGCGGGTTCCTCTACATCGCCCAGCCGCCCCTGTACCGGGTGGCCCGGGGCAAGTCGGAGACCTACGTGGCCTCCGAGTGGGACCTGTCCCGGCTGCTCATGGAGAAGGCGGCCGAGGAGCAGACGGTGGTGGTTCCAGGCCGGGACCTGACCCTGAGCGGCGAGGCCCTGGTGGAGACCCTGCGCCGCCTGGCGCGCTACGCCCACCAGCGCGGCATCCTGGAGCGGCGCGGCCTGGACGTGGGCCTGGCCGAGGCCCTCATGGCAGGCGGCATGCACCAGGCCAAGGACCTCTCCGACGAGTCCAAGGTGAAGCGGCTGGCCGAGGCCCTGCGCAAGGCCGGCCGGGACGTGGCCCAGCCGGAGAAGGAGGAGCAGTGGGGCGCGTTCCGCCTCAAGGTGGACTCGCTGACCCGCCGCCACGACGAGGTGATCATCGACTACGAGCTCCTCACGGCGCCGGCCTACGGCAAGCTGGTGGAGGCCTACCAGGAGATCGAGGCGCTTCATACGCCGCCGTTCCTGGTGACCCGCAACGGCACCCAGGAGTCGGTGGTCTCCCGCGAGGCCCTGCTCAAGCTCCTCATGGACACGGGAAAGAAGGGTCTCACCATCCAGCGTTACAAGGGTCTCGGCGAGATGAACCCGTCGCAGCTGTGGGAGACCACCATGGATCCCGCCAGCCGCAAGCTCCTCCAGGTGCACATCGACGACCTTCCCGAGGCAGAGACCATCTTCAGCCGCCTCATGGGCGACGAGGTCGAGCCACGCCGCCTGTTCATCCAGGAGAACGCCCTGGAGGTCCAGAACCTGGACGTCTAGTCCGCCGGGGGCCCGCCCGGCGGGACTTCTCCGGCATCAGCAAGTGAGCCCATGAGCGCCGACGAACAGGGAATCCGCATCCCGGTCAACATCGAGGACGAGATGCGCAAGTCGTATCTCGAGTACGCCATGAGCGTCATCGTCGGGCGCGCCCTGCCCGACGTGCGCGACGGGCTGAAGCCCGTGCATCGCCGCGTGCTGTACGCCATGCACGACCTCAAGAACGACTTCAACAAGCCTTACAAGAAGTCGGCCCGGGTGGTGGGCGACGTCATCGGCAAGTACCACCCCCACGGCGACGCGGCGGTGTACGACACCATCGTGCGCATGGTGCAGGACTTCTCCCTGCGCTACCCGCTGGTGGACGGCCAGGGCAACTTCGGCTCGGTGGACGGGGACGCGCCGGCCGCCATGCGCTACACCGAGGTCCGGATGCACCGCCTGGCCCACGAGCTGCTGGCGGACATCGAGAAGGAAACCGTCGACTTCGGCCCCAACTACGACGACACCCTCACCGAGCCCCTGATTCTCCCGTGCCGCTTCCCCAACCTGCTGGTGAACGGCTCATCGGGCATCGCCGTGGGCATGTCCACCAACATCCCGCCCCACAACATGGGCGAGATCATCGACGGCCTCCTGGCCGTCATGAAGGACCCGGACCTCACCGCCGAGAAGCTGTGCAAGCTGGTGCCCGGGCCTGATTTTCCCACGGCGGGGATCATCCAGGGGGTGCAGGGGATCCGCCAGGCCTACGCCACCGGCCGGGGCACGGTCATCATGCGCGCCCGGGTCACGGTGGAGGAGCACGGCAAGGACCGCCACAAGCTGGTGGCCACCGAGATTCCCTACCAGGTCAACAAGGCCGAGCTCATCACCAAGATCGCCGAGCTGGTGCGGGCCAAGAAGCTGGATGGTATCTCCGACATCCGGGACGAGTCCGATCGCGACGGAATGCGCATCGTCATGGAGCTGAAGCGGGGCGAGGTGCCCGCGGTGGTCCTCAACAAGCTCTACAAGCACACCCGGCTCCAGCAGAACTTTGGCATCATCATGCTGGCCATCGTCAATGGCCGCCCCCAGGTTCTGACCCTCAAGGAGATGATGCTCCACTTCGTGGATCACCGCCGGGAGGTGGTGGTCCGCCGCACGCGCTATGACCTGCGCAAGGCCGAGGAGCGCGCCCACATCCTGGAGGGGCTCAAGATCGCCCTGGACAACCTGGACGAGGTGGTCGCGCTCATCCGCAAGTCCGGCTCGCCGGCCGAGGCCAAGGAGGCCCTCAGGCTGCGCTTCAAGCTCAGTGACGTGCAGGCCCAGGCCATCCTGGACATGCGGCTCCAGCGGCTGACCGGGCTGGAGCGGGAGAAGATCGTCCAGGAGTACAAGGAGGTCCTGGAGCTCATCAAGAAGCTCAAGGAGATCCTGGGGTCGGACGTTCTGGTGGACAAGATCATCATGGACGAGCTGACGGAGATCCGGAAGACCTTCGGCGACACCCGCCGCACCGAGATCGTCCCCGACGAGGCCGAGGTCTTCACCCACGAGGATCTCATCGCCGACGAGGACATGGTCATCACCGTGTCCCACGCCGGCTACATCAAGCGCAGCCCCCTGAGCACCTATCGGGCCCAGCACCGGGGCGGCAAGGGGCGGATCGGGATGGTCCTCAACGACGAGGACTTCGTGGAGGAGCTGTTCGTGGCCTCCACCCACTCCTACGTCCTGAGCTTCACCGAGCAGGGGAGGGTCCACTGGCTCAAGGTGTACCAGATACCCGAGGTGGGCCCTGCGGCCCGGGGCAAGGCCATCGTGAACCTCCTGGCCCTCAAGGAGGGGGACTCGGTGGCGGCGCAGCTCGTGGTGCGGGACTTCAGCGACGCCAAGGACGTGGTCATGGCCACACAGAACGGCACCGTCAAGCGGACCCCGCTGAAGGCCTTCTCGCGCCCCCGCACCGGCGGCATCATCGCCCTGGGCATCGACGAGGGTGATGCCCTGTTCTCGGTGCGCCTGGCCGGGGAGGGGGATGACATCTTCCTGGCCACCCGGGCCGGCATGTCCATTCGCTTCCCCCTGGCGGATATCCGCCCCATGGGCCGCACGGCCCGGGGCGTGCGCGGCATCAAGGTGGGCAAGGACGACCACGTGGTGGAGATGGAGGCCATCACCTCCAACGAGGAGACGGTCCTCACCGTCACCGAGAAGGGGTACGGCAAGCGCACCCGGCTCGACGGCTACCGGATCCAGGGGCGCGGCGGCAAGGGTCTCATCAACCTGAAGGTGACCGGCAAGAACGGCCCGGTCATCGGGGTGAAGCGCGTCAGCGACGACGACGAGGTCATGATCATCACCTCCCAGGGGAAGATCATCCGCATGCCCACCGGCGGCATCTCGGTCATCGGCCGCGCCACCCAGGGCGTGCGGGTCATCGACGTGGGCGAGGGGGACCAGGTGGTCTCGGTGGCCCGCCTGCCCCGGCCGTCCCAGGAGCCCGAGGGCGTCCAGTGAGGATCCCGGGCCGGTGACCGACCGGTTCGAGGAGCTCCGGCGGCGCAACGAGGAGGCGCTCCAGGGTGGCGGCGCCGAGCGGGTCAAGCGCCAGCACGACGCCGGCAAGCTCACCGCCCGGGAGCGCGTGGGCGAGCTGCTGGATCCAGGCAGCTTCCAGGAGTTCGACCGGTTCGTGGTCCACCGGTCCACCAACTTCGGCCTGGACAAGAAGCGCATCCCCGGCGACGGCGTCATCACCGGCCACGGCACGGTGGATGGCCGCGAGGTCATGGTCTACGCCCAGGACTTCACCGTCTTCGGCGGCTCCCTGTCGGAGACCTACGCCCAGAAGATCTGCAAGGTCATGGACGTGGCGGTGAAGAACGGCATCCCCATCGTCGGCCTCAACGACTCGGGCGGGGCGCGCATCCAGGAAGGGGTGGTCTCCCTGGGGGGTTACGCCGAGATCTTCCTGCGCAACACCCTGGCCTCGGGAGTGGTGCCCCAGCTCACCGCCATCATGGGGCCGTGCGCCGGCGGCGCCGTCTATTCGCCGGCCATCACCGACTTCATCGCCATGGTGCGCGACACCTCCTACATGTTCATCACCGGGCCGGACGTGATCCGCACGGTCACCCACGAGGAGGTGACCATGGAGAAGCTGGGCGGAGCCGAGAGTCACGCGTCGGTGAGCGGTGTGGCCCACTTTGCCGTGGATGATGACCGGGCGTGCCTGGCCCTGCTGCGCACCCTGCTGTCGTACATGCCGTCCAACAACATGGAGGAGCCGCCGCTCTTGGCCACCGACGATCCTCCCGACCGTGAGGACACGGCCCTGGACAGCCTCATCCCGCCCAGCGCCAACCAGCCCTACGACATGAAGGAGCTCATCCGGGCGGTGGTGGACGACGGCGACTTCCTCGAGGTGCACGAGGGGTACGCCCGGAACCTGGTGGTGGGGTTTGCCCGGCTGGGCGGCCGCTCGGTGGGGATCGTGGCCAACCAGCCGGCCCACCTGGCCGGCGTCCTGGACATCGACTCGTCCCGCAAGGGGGCACGCTTCGTCCGCTTCTGCGACGCCTTCAACATCCCTCTGATCACCTTCGAGGACGTTCCGGGATTCTTGCCCGGCACCGACCAGGAGTGGCGGGCCATCATCAGCCACGGCGCCAAGCTGCTGTATGCCTTCGCCGAGGCCACGGTGCCCAAGATCACCGTCATCACCCGCAAGGCGTACGGCGGCGCCTACTGCGTCATGGCCTCCAAGCACATCCGCGCCGACCTGAACTTCGCCTACCCCACGGCCGAGATCGCCGTCATGGGCCCGGAGGGAGCGGTCAACATCCTGTACCGCAAGGAGCTGGCCGAGGCCCCGGACCCCGCCGCTGCCCGGTCAGCCAAGGTGGAGGAGTTCCGGGACCGCTTCGCCAACCCGTACGATGCCGCCGAGCGGGGGTTCGTGGACGAGGTCATCGAGCCGCGCCTGACCCGGCGACGCCTCATCGGCGGCCTCGAGCTGCTGCGCAACAAGCGCGACCAGAATCCGCCCAAGAAGCACGGCAACATCCCGCTCTGAGCCGCGCCATGGAACGGCCCCCCTTCAGGAAGATCCTCGTGGCCAACCGGGGGGAGATCGCCGTGCGGGTGATCCGCGCCTGCCGGGAGATGGGGATCGCCTCGGTGGCCGTCTACTCCGACGCCGACCGGACGGCACGCCACGTTCTGGAGGCGGACGAGGCGTGGCATATCGGTCCGGCCTCCCCGCGCGAGTCGTATCTCAACATTTCAAGAATCCTGGAAGTCGCCAGAAGTTCAGGATCCGAGGCGATTCACCCAGGTTATGGATTTCTTTCCGAAAATTCCGAATTTGCGAAATCTATAGAAGATCAGGGATTGACCTTCATCGGCCCCCCCTCCTCCGCCATCGAGGCCATGGGGAACAAGGTCGCGGCGCGCCGGCTCATGCGCCAGGCAGGGGTGGCGGTCACCCCCGGCTCGGAGGGGACCGTCACCGGCGAGGCCGAGGTGCGCAAGGTGGCGGCCGAGGTGGGCTACCCGGTTCTGCTCAAGGCCGCCGCCGGGGGGGGCGGGAAGGGGATGCGGGTCGTGCGCGCCGAGCGCGAGATCGCCTC
>JBFGDW010000243.1:0-5547 GCA_041580435.1 Candidatus Polarisedimenticolia bacterium
GCAGCAGGATCTCCACCGCCGCGCGCACCCCGAAGTCGTGGAGGTGCAGGACGTCGAAGAGGGTGTCCATCATGGGCGCGGCCTCACCGCGTCGGCCAGGGCCACCGCCTGCCGGCAGGCCGCCACGTCGTGGGTGCGCAGGATGTGCGCCCCGCCCAGCGCCGCCAGCGTCTCGGCCGCCACCGTCCCCTGGCCGCGGGCCTCCACCGGCAGGTCCAGCACGTGGCCGATGAACGACTTGCGCGACACACCGGCCACGATGGGCAGCTCCAGCCCCGCCAGCTCAGGCAGGCGCGCCAGCAGCTCCAGGCTCTGGGGGGCGGTCTTGGCGAAGCCGAAGCCCGGATCCACCAGCAGCTGCTCGCCGCCGGGGTCCCCCTGAAGCCCCGCCGAGCGCGCCGACGCCACCGCCCCGGACAGCTCGGCCAGGACGCCTTCCATGATGCCGGCCGGGTAGGCGGTGTGCTCGGCCATGTCGGCCGGCGTGCCCCGGGAGTGCATGAGGATCAGCCCCGCCCCCCGGGCCGCCGCCAGCCGCGCCAGCCCGTCGCTGTAGCGCAGCATGGAGACGTCGTTGATGAGGGCGGCCCCGGCGTCCAGCGCCGCCGCCGCCACTCCGGGGAAGGTGGTGTCCACCGACAGCGGCACGCTGGTCTGGGCGGCCAGCCCGGCCACCACCGGGCCGATGCGCCGCCACTGCTCGTCGGGGCCCACCGCCTCGGCGCCCGGGCGGGTGGACTCGCCGCCGATATCCAGCAGGTCGGCCCCCTCCCGGGCCAGGCGCAGGCCGTGGGCGACGGCGGCCTCCGGGTCCAGGAACAGCCCGCCGTCGGAGAAGGAGTCGGGCGTCACGTTGACGATGCCCATGACCAGCGTGCGGGGACCCAGGGTCAGCTCCCGGCCGCCGGGAAGCGCCAGTCGGAACTCCCGTCGCGCTGTTGTCAAGGCACCTGCTCCCGGCAACTGGGCCGGACCGCGCCGGGAGCCGCTAGCCGGGTTGCTCCACCGGTCCGGAGAGGGGAGCACGGCCGCCCGCCTCGCCCTCCCGCGCGTCGCGCTCCCGGGCGGCCTTCTCGGCCCCACCCGCCTCGCCTGTCCGGGCCGGCTCGCCGCCGCCGGGCGCCGGGAGCTTCTCGCCGCGGACCAGGGCGGCGATCTGGTCGCCGTCGAGGACCTCGCGCTCCAGCAGCGCCTCGGCCACCGCCACCATGGCCGGACGATTCTCCTCCAGCAGACGCCGCGTCCTGGCGTACTGGTCGTTGATGATCTTCTGGATCTCCTGGTCGATCTTCACCGCCGTCGCCTCGGAGTACTCCTTCACCTGCTGGAAGTCGCGGCCAAGGAAGATCTGCTCGTCCTTCTTGCCGAACGTGAGGGGTCCGAGCTCCTCGCTCATGCCGTACTCGCAGATCATCTTGCGGGCCAGCTCGGTGGACTTGACCAGGTCCGAGCCGGCGCCGGTGGTCAGGTGGCCGAGGAACAGCTCCTCGGCGGCCCGCCCGCCCAGCGCCACCGCGATGGAGGCGATGATGTACTCCTTGGTATACGTGTGTCGATCGTCGATGGGGAGCTGCTGGGTCACGCCCAGGGCCATGCCCCGGGGGATGATGGTGACCTTGTGGAGGGGATCCGCGTCGGGCAGCAGGTGCGCCACCAGGGCGTGGCCCGCCTCGTGGAAGGCCGTGTTCCGCTTCTCCTCGTCGGTCAGGATCAGGCTGCGGCGCTCGGAGCCCAGCATGACCTTGTCCTTGGCCGACTCGAAGTCGTCCATGACGACCTTCTTGCGGGTCTTGCGCGCGGCGATGAGGGCCGCCTCGTTGGCCAGGTTGGAGAGGTCGGCGCCCGAGAACCCCGGGGTGCCCCGGGCCAGCACGTCCACCTTCACGTCCTCGGACAGGGGGATCTTGCGGGTGTGCACCCGCAGGATGCCCTCCCGGCCGCGCACGTCGGGCAGGCTGACCACCACCCGGCGGTCGAAGCGCCCGGGCCGCAGCAGCGCCGGGTCCAGCACGTCGGGCCGGTTGGTGGCGGCGATGAGGATGACGCCCTCGTTGGACTCGAAGCCGTCCATCTCCACCAGGAGCTGGTTCAGGGTCTGCTCGCGCTCGTCGTGGCCGCCGCCGAGGCCCGCGCCCCGGTGCCGGCCCACGGCGTCGATCTCGTCAATAAAGATGATGCACGGGGCGTTCTTCTTCCCCTGCTCGAACAGGTCGCGGACGCGGGATGCCCCCACGCCCACGAACATCTCCACGAAGTCGGAGCCCGAGATGGAGAAGAACGGCACGTTGGCCTCGCCGGCGATGGCCCGGGCCAGGAGGGTCTTGCCCGTGCCTGGCGGGCCCATGAGGAGCACCCCCTTGGGGATGCGCCCGCCCAGCTTCTGGAACTTCTGCGGCTCGCGCAAAAACTCGATGATCTCGTTGAGCTCGTCCTTGGCCTCGTCGATGCCTGCCACGTCCTTGAAGGTGACCTTCTTGCCCTGGGTGGACAGCAGCTTGGCCTTGCTCTTGCCGAAGGACAGCGCCCGGTTGCCGCCGGACTGCATCTGGCGCATGAAGAAGATCCAGACGCCGATGATGAGGAGCATGGGGGCCCATGACAGGAGCGTCACCAGGTAGGTTCCCTCGGAGGGCTGCTTGCTGGTGACCTTCACCCCGCTGGCGCGGAGCTGCCGGGGGAGCTCCTCGTTCTTGAGGACGTAGGTCTGGAACGAGTCCGGCGCCCCCGGACTGGCGTCCTTGAGCTTGCCGTTGATGGTGTAGCCCGCCTCGGACGGCGTGATGACCACCGATTCGATGCGGCCCTGCTCGAGGGCCTCGTAGAAGCGGGTCTCCTGCCATTCCAGCTCGCCCACATACGGTCCCGAGAAGAACTTGAAGACCATGTAGGCGACGACGAGGATCACCACCCAGAGGGTGATATTGCGCACTGTGGAGTTCATGGGCATCTTCAATATATATCATCGGATGCGGGGCTGCTAACCGAATCGGGCCCACGCTGCTGCGGATCCGGCGGCCGTCAGCCTGCCGCCGGCTCCAGGGTCACCTGGCCGCGCCGGCCGCCCTTGACGCGGGCCACCAGCCCGCCGCCCAGGTCGATCTGGCCGCCGCGGCCGTCCTGGATCAACTCGAGGACCGCCTCGATCTGGCCGGCGCCCGGCGTCTGCGGGGCAGCGGCCCGCCGGAGCAGCCGCCGGGCGAGGGGGCGGGGCATCGCCTGGAGTGATTCAACGCTCAGCGGGGCGGTTCTGTTCCGGGCCGCGCCATCGGCCCCGGGGCCGGGGGCCGCCGGCGTGCGCAGCTCGGCGCGGACCGAGGCCTGCTCCTGGTCATCGGGCTCGGCCTGGCCCGCCCCGTAGTCGGCGGCGCCGGCGTCGGCGTCCGGCGGGACAACGTGCGGAGCGCGGGCCAGGGCGCGCCCGGCCAGGGTCTCCAGGAGGGCCTCGTCCTCCTGGAGCAGGTGGGCGGCGCGGGCGATGGCGGCCCGGGCGCCGGGGCGCAGGTCATCCAGGAGCGGCAGCAGCTCGGCCCGCAGGCGGTTGCGGAGGTAGCCCGGGTCGGCGTTGGTGGCGTCCTGGCGCGGGACGATCCCCCGACCGGCCAGCCAGGCCTCGATGTCGCCGCGGGGAATCAGGAGCAGCGGGCGGATGACCCGGGGGAGTCCGGAGCGGCGCGGCTGCCGGCCTGGGGAGCTGGCTGCTGGCGCCCCGGCAGGGCCGGTGGCCGGCATCGATCCGAGCCCCGGCAGCGGGCTGATGAACGGCATGCCGCCGAGGCCCTGGGTGCCGGCGCCGCGGATCAGGTTGAGGAGGAACGTCTCGGCCTGGTCGTCGCGGGTGTGGCCCAGGGCGATCTTGCCGGCGCCCCAGGCGGCGGCGGTGCGGGCCAGGAACGCGAAGCGCCGGCGGCGAAGCCAGGCCTCGGAGCGCCGGGGTCCCCGCCCGGTGCGCCGCAGGCCGGCATCATCGAGCCGCGCGGTGAAGAACTCCAGCCCGTGCGCACCGGCCGCCTCCGCCACGTAGGCGGCATCGGCGGCCCCCGCCTCGCCGCGCATGCCGTGGTCCAGGTGGGCCACGGCCAGCTCGAAGGCCGGATCGCGCAGCTCCTTCAGAAGCGCCAGGAGGGCCGCGGAGTCGGCCCCGCCCGAGACGGCGGCGAGGACGCGGTCGCCAGGCTCGATGAGCCGGTAGCGCCGGATCGTCTGCAGGAAGGTGGCGTAGACGTCCATGGGGAAGAGGGTAGCCGCGGCGAGGCTGCGAGAGAAGGCCGATGGCACTGAGGCCATGCTGAACTGAGCCTGCACGAATAAAAAACGAAAGTCAAGGGGCGGGTGAAGGAAGCTCGCGGGCGCCGGCGCGGGTGGCAGTGCGGCCGCCAGGGCGGGCGGCAGATTGGTAGCGGCGCAGGGATTCGAACCCCGGACACGCGGATTATGATTCCGCTGCTCTAACCAGCTGAGCTACGCCGCCACCGGAAGCGGCCGATTGTAGTCAGCGGCCGGAGAAAGCGTCAAGGCGCGGGTGGGCGCAGGCGCGGGCTAAGGCCAGCCGGCGGCGCGCCGGCCTGGCAAGGCAGCACCGAAAGCCAGGAAAGCGCGGAACAGGCCCGATGCGGTCGGATTCCGGTGGATCGCGGGACGCGCGGTCCCTATATAATGCCTCAACCAGTCCCCTCGAGGAGAACCCCGGTGGAATGCACCCGCTGTTCGGCAAGTGAAGAGGATAAGCGCTTGCAGCAGTGTCCCACCTGCCGCAAGCCGGTCTGCGCCGATTGCCTCTACACGTTCGGCGGCAAGGGCTTTTGCAGCCATGGCTGTGGTGTCTTCTTCTTCCACGGAGATGGAGACGAAGACGAGATGACCGACGACGCCTAGACGGCATCGCGGCAAGCAGTAGGGAGCTCGACGGCCGCTGGGGGCAGGGCACACGCCGGCCCGAGCGGCACCGCGGCCGGTCGCGCGAGGCGAAGCACGGGAGCACAGGGCCCGACGGGAGCGGGCCCGCAGCGGGAGGCTGACAGCATGGCGTTTCCCATCACGAGACCCCGGCGCATCCGCGGCGACGCCCGCCTGCGCGCCCTGGTCCGCGAGACCGCCCTCGACCCCGGCGACCTCGTCGCACCGCTGTTCGTCTGCGAGGGGAGCGGCGTGCGCCGCGAGATCCCCAGCATGCCGGGGCAGTTCCACCTCTCCGCCGACAAGCTGGTGGAGGAGGGGAAGGCCCTGGCCGACGCGGGTGTGGCCGGCGTCATCCTGTTCGGCCTGCCGGACGAGAAGAAGAAGGACGCGCAGGCGTCAGGGGCCTACGCGCCCGGCGGCGTGGTGCAGCGCGGGCTCGCGGCGCTGGCCGAGAAGGTGCCCGGCCTCATCCGCATGGCCGACGTCTGCCTGTGCGAGTACACCGACCACGGGCACTGCGGCGTGCTGATGGAGGCGGAAGTCCTCAACGACGAGACGCTGCCGCTGCTGGCGAAGACCGCCGTTTCCCTGGCGCGGGCCGGCGCCGACGTCATCGCGCCGTCCGACATGATGGACGGGCGCGTGGCCGCC
>JBFGDW010000244.1:0-5532 GCA_041580435.1 Candidatus Polarisedimenticolia bacterium
CCAGATCGTGCTGGGCCTCCTCCTCCAGCTGGGTCTGGCTGGCCACCTCCGGGTTGAGCCACTCGATGACGGCGGCATAGCCCAGACTCTCGGGGTCGGTGCGCAGGTAGCCCGGGACCACGCCCACGATGCGGAAACCCTGCTTCATCTGGAACCCTACCGTGGGGTCCCAGAGCTCGCGCCGGGCCACCTTGCGGGCGTACTCCTTGATGGACAGCACCTGGGCGTGCTTGTGGTAGCCGCGCAGCCGCGCCCCGGCCCGGATGCGCAGCAGGCCGAGCCGCCGGGTCAGGTCGCGCCGGGCCTTGTAGAGCTTCTTGCCGATCCCCATGCCCTGGGCGTCCGGGTGGACCATCACCTCGGCGGCATAGAGCGTGCGGCCCTCCACGGGGTCGTGGTTGGTGAACATGCCGTGGTCGGTGAAGTCCTTCCAGTTGTCTTCCAGGTCATAGTCGTCCCAGCGCACGATGAGGCTGGCGGCCATGCCCATGATGCGGCCGCTGTCCCGGTTCACAGCCACGAGCTGTCCCTCGGGAAACACCTTGAGCTGGGACTGGAGCTGCTCCACGCCATAGGGCTTGACGAACGGGTAGACCGCCTGGCACAGCTCGATGATGCCCGGGAAATCCTCGGGACGGGTGTTGCGCACCTCGATGCGATCCGCGCCGCTCAAAGGTTCACCACCTCCAGGTGGGAGGAGACATCGGCGGTGGACTCGCTGTCCCGCAAGGGGAGCACCGTCCCCATCTCCCGGCTCTCGACGATGGTTCTCATGTTGAGCTCTCCGATCACCATGCTCTCCTGGTTGGGCACGCCCTCGGCCAGGATGCCGTCCCTCGAGAAGGCGAAATCGCTGGGGGTCAGGATGGTGGCCTGGCCGAAGTTCAGGGATACCGCAGGGACCATGGGCAGCGAGCCCACGGTGGAGGCCTGAACCACGAAGATCTGATTCTCGATGGCCCGGGCCTGGGCGCAGTAGCGCACTCTGAGGTAGCCCTGACGCTCGTCGGTGCAACTGGGGACCAGCAGCAGGCTGGCTCCCTGCCGCGCCGCCACGCGCGCCAACTCCGGGAATTCTACATCATAACAGATGGTGATCGCCACCTTCCCCAGGTGGGTGTCGAACAGCGTCAGCCCGCGGCCACCGCGCACGCCCCAGTCCTCCGTCTCGAAGCGCGTCATGTGGAGCTTCCGCTGCACGCCATAACGGCCGTCGGGCCCGAAGAAGAAGCACTGGTTGTAGACCCGCTCGTCGCCGTCCTCCATGACGGGTATCGTGCCGGCGGCGATGTACAGACCGCTCCGCTTCGCCAGGCCGGACATGAGCGCGATGAACCGCGGCACCTGATGGGCCAGGTCGCGGATCTGCTCCTGGATGGGGCGCTTGACGTTTCCCAGGGTCAGGAGCTGGACGGTGAAGTACTCCGGGAAGACCAGCAGGTGGCAGCCGTAGTCGTGGGCGGTGTCCACCAGGGCGTCCACCTGATCACCAAACTGCTCGAAGGTGGATACGGGACGGACGAAGTACTGCAACGCGGCGACGCGGACGCGCTCGGGCGTCGGCTGGGTGAGTTTCTTGTTCACCAGACGATCCTCGCGAAAAGGGTGGCCGGAGCCCGGGACACGGGGCGAAGCATCTTAGCCCATCCTGGGCTGCTCACTCCTCACAATGGTCCCCCGGCCAGCCTTCGTCCAGCCGCCGCCTGGCGAGGGGAAGGACCGGCAAGGTGTGCGGCGCCGGGGCCGAGGCGCCCGGGGGTGCTTGACGCCGGCGGGCCTCCTGGCCCATAGTCGCGCCGGAGGGCCGCGCCGTGAACGTGCTGGTGCTCAACGCCCGCGAAGTCCAGCACCTCCTCACCATGGACGAGTGCATCGCCGCCATGGAGCAGGCGCTGGCCAGCGTGGCCCGGGGCGAGGCGCTCCTCCCCCTGCGCACCATCACCTGGCTGCCGGGGCGCACTGGTGCCCTGGGGCTCATGCCGGCCTGCCTGGGGCAGCCGGCGGTGCTGGGGGTGAAGGCCATCAGCGTCTTCCCGGGCAACACCGCCTCCCCTTACGAGTCCCACCAGGGGGCTGTGCTCCTGTTCGAGGTGGCCAACGGGCGTCTGCTGGCCGCGGTGGACGCCAGCTCCATCACCGCCATCCGCACCGCCGCGGTGAGCGCCGTGGCGACCCGTCACCTGGCGCGCCCCGACGCCGGCACCCTGGCCATCCTGGGCACCGGCGTGCAGGCCCGGACCCACCTGGAGGCCATGCGCCGGGTCCGGACGGTGCGCCAGGTCCGGGTCTGGGGGCGGAACCCGCAGCGGGCCCGCGAGTTCGCCGCGCGCCAGGGACGCCGCCACGGGCTGCCTGTGGAAGCGGTGGCCGAGGCCCGCGAGGCGGTGGCCGGGGCCGACCTCGTCTGCACCGTCACCGGCTCGCCCGAGCCGGTGGTGGAGGGAGCGTGGCTCGAGGCGGGCGCCCACGTCAACGCGGTGGGGGCCTGCCTTCCCACCACCCGCGAGCTGGATGGGGAGGCAGTGGCCCGCTGCCGACTGGTGGTGGACCGGGTCGAGTCGGCGCTCCATGAGGCCGGTGACTTCCTCCTGGCCCGCCAGGAGGGGAAGGTGGACGACGGTCACATCCTGGGGGAGCTGGGGAACGTCATCCTGGGCAAGCTGGCCGTGCGCAAATCCCCCGAGGAGATCACCCTGTTCAAGTCACTGGGCCTGGCCGTGGAGGACCTGGCAGCGGCCCACGCCGTCTACCGCAAGGCGGCCGAGACCGGGCGCGGGGCGCGGGTGGACTGGGGCGGCGAGCGGCATGCCGACGCTTGAGCCCATCCCGCTGGGCGCCATCCGCGCCGCCCGGGATCGCCTGTCGGGCATCGCCCTGCGCACGCCCCTGGTGCCCCTCAACGTGGAGGGCGCCCCGGCGGAGATCCACCTGAAGCTGGAGTGCCTCCAGCCCATCGGTTCCTTCAAGGTGCGCGGCGCCGGCAACGCCATGCGCCTGGCCGGCCACGAGTCCCTGGCCCACGGCGTGGTGACCGCCAGCGCCGGGAACATGGCCCAGGGAGTGGCCTGGAACGCCCGGCGCCTGGGCATCCCCTGCGCGGTGGTGGTGCCCGATCATGCCCCCGCCAACAAGCTGGCGGCGGTGGAGCGCCTTGGCGCCAGGATCGTCAAGGTCCCCTTCGACGAGTGGTGGGACGTCATCGTGTCCCACAGGTATGACGGCCTGAAGGGGCTGTTCATCCACCCGGTGAGCGACCCAGCAGTCATGGCGGGCAACGGCACCATCGGCCTGGAGATCCTGGACGAGCTTTCTGACGTGGACACGGTGGTGGTGCCTTACGGGGGCGGCGGCCTGAGCTGCGGCATCGCCTCGGCACTGCACGCCCTGCGACCGCAGGTGCGCGTGCTGGCCTGCGAGGTGGAGACGGCCGCCCCCCTGTCAGCTTCCCTTGCCGCCGGCGAGCCGGTGCCCGTGGACTACCAGGCGAGCTTCGTGGACGGCATCGGCGGCAAGAGTGTGCTGGCCGAGATGTGGCCCCTGGCGAAGCGCCTCCTGGATGACTCGGTGGTGGTGAGCCTGGAGGAAACCGCGGCGGCGGTGCGCCTGCTGGCCGAGCGCAACCGGGTGGTGGCCGAGGGGGCCGGCGCGGCGCCGGTGGCCGCGGCCCTCTCCGGCAAGGCCGGCGCCGGCAAGGTGGCCTGCGTCGTCTCGGGCGGCAACATCGACGCGGGCAAGCTCGCTGCCATCCTGGCCGGCGGCCTGCCCGGGCCCGCCGCGGCCTGAGGAATCCGAGGCGGGGGGGCGCCGCGGGCGCGGCCGCCGCCCCCATGGACCGCTGTCCCCGGGTGCTAGGATCGGGGCGCCGCCGGTCCGCCCCCGACCGGGAGCCGCCGTGGATCTCCGCGCCACCCTGGCCACCTGCGCCGATCCCGCCTTCGCCTCCGACGCGTCCGGCAAGATCGTCGCCTGGAACAGGGCCGCCGAGGAGCTCACCGGCCTGAGGCGCGACCGCGTCCTGGGCCGCCCCTGTGCCGAGGTCCTGGCCGGCCGCGACGTCCACGGCAACCTGCACTGCACGCCGAGCTGCATCATCCGCCAGCAGGTGGGGCGAGGCGAGCCTGTCCACCGTTTCCAGCTCGCGCTATCCGTACCGGCGGGCCAGCTCACCATCTCGGTCTCGGTGCTGTGCCTGCTCACCGACGCGAGCGGCGGCCCGCTCTACATCCACCTGCTGGAGGAGCGGCCGGAAGAACGCCCCGGCCAGCCGGCGAGCCTGGCCGCGGGGGGCACCAGACGCTCGGCGCCGCGGCGATGTCCACCACCACCCGGCGGCCAGGAGGGGCGGCAGGACGCCTGCAGGCCGGATCGGGGCCCTCTCACGCCGCGCGAGCGTGAGGTCCTGGGCCTGCTGGCCCAGGGAGCTGACATCCGGCGCATCGCGCGCAAGCTGGGGATCAGCCACGCCACCACCCGCTCCCACGTGCAGCATGTGCTGGATAAGCTCAACGTGCACAGCCAGCTGCAGGCGGTGGTGGTGGCCTTCCGGGACGGTCTGCTCTAGGACGGTGTCATCGGGACGCATGACTCGATTCATGCAGGCGCATCATGGCCATCGCCCCTGACGGCTTCTAAGCTCTGAGACGATCCCCCGGGAGAGTCGACATGAGCCCCAAGCTGCTGGCCAGAGATGCCGCGCCCGGGCCCATCCGGGCCCCAGGAGAGCCCGCGGCTCCGTTCCTTCGCACCCAGCCCCTGTCCGCCGGCGCGCACGCCGCACGAATGGACCGCCTCCCGTGGGCCCAGGCCCCGGCAGACGCCATGCGCGCCGAATCTAGGAGCTGGCCCGAGGGAGGGTACCGCGTGGTCTTCTCCTGCCACCTGCCGGACGAGCGAAGCTGACCACCGAGCCCCCGCTCACCACCAACCGAAGGAGGACTCCCATGCCCCGGTTCAGAATCCAGGACCTGCACACCGTCGAGAACGCCCCCACGAGCCCGGCCAGCCTGCGCACCAAGGTGGGCGAGATGATCCTGAGCAGCACCGCCTGCCGCGCCAAGGTCGAGGCCATCAACAGCGACACCGGCGAGTACCGCATCATCCTCCAGGGGACGCTGGACAAGGAGGAGAGCAAGTTCGAGGAGAGGTAGATCGCAGGAACGTGCCGGAGCGGCACCCCCGCCGGTGGCCGCCGGTGCTGGAGATCGAGCAGGCCTCGGAGGCTCCGGTATGAGGTCCCTGGGGCGGGGTTTCGGGGGGATCCCGCCCCGCTTCCCCGGGGGAGGTTCAGGTGCAGCGCAGGCCCGGAAGGCGACGAAAGGTGGCGGAGACGCCGCCTGCCCCCCTGCTGCAGGTTGAGGTCGCCGAGGTACGGACCTTCCCCCAGATCCTCGACCTCCATCCCGACATCACCGCCGGACATCCGCTCCTCCGGTTGCGCCTGCGCGTGCGCTGGGCACCGGAGGCCCCTGCAGCGGCCTTCGCCCGCGTCCGCGGCCGCCTCGCGCGCCTCTCGCCCAGTCTCAGGCGCCACCG
>JBFGDW010000245.1:0-5495 GCA_041580435.1 Candidatus Polarisedimenticolia bacterium
AGCCGCCTGGATCAGCCGGGCGGGCCTGGCCGGCGCTGCCGGCCCCCGCCGGCCCCTCGGCCGGCGGGGCCAGGGCGGTGACCAGGTAGTAGAGAGCCTCGCCGGTGGCGGCATCGCCGCGCAGGGAGGCGTCGGTCACCGCCAGGTAGCAGCCACCGTCGGCGGCGGCAGGCTGGTGGTCGTAGCCGGCGCCGCGCAGGGTGGCGAGGGAGCCCCGGTAGAGCCGGTACCCCTCCGCCCGTGGCGCGGGGTCCCAGGCCAGGTCCACCCATCCGCCCACCAGGGCGACGCGCAGTCCGCCCACGGCGGGTGGTGGTCCGCTGGAGGGCGGGAAGAGGATCTCCAGGCCGCCGAGGACGGCCGCGCGCTGGCCGCCCGAAGTCACCACCAGATCACGGGCGCCCAGCGGCGCGTCGGCCGCCACGCTCAGCCGCACGCTCACCGCCGGCAGGCCGGCCACCGTGGAGGTGGAGGTGGACAGGATGCTCACGCCCGGGCCGGTGACACTCAAGGAGGTGCCGGTGGCGGCCAAGCCCGTGCCGGCCACGGCGATGGTGAGGTTGTTCTCGCCACGTCGCGCCCAGGTGCCCACGTTGGAGAACGAGCCGTTGCGGCCGACGAGCTTCAGGTCCAGGGCTGGAGGTCCCGCCAGGGTGGCCAGATCGAGGCTGATTTCCTCGCCGGGCAGCAGGGTCACGCCGGCGCCGCCTGTGGCCCGGAACGCGCCATCGGACCCGCCGAAGTATGGGCCCAGGTTGGTCTCGGCGAACAGGTAGAAGCCTGAAGGGGCGTTCAGGGGCTGGGCGAACACCGTGTAGGGGCCTGGCCACAGCCCGCCCATGTGGTAGCTCCCGTCCTTGAGGGTCATGGCGTGGGCCGCGACCCGTCCCTGGGCGTCCAGGGCCCACACCATGCCCCCCGCCACCCCGTGTCCCGAGGCGGTCAGGTTCCCCTTGAGGACGGAACGGTTGGCCGCGCTGTTCCCACCCGGGTAGGCGGCGATGACCCCCGCCACGTCGTCGGCGTCCAGGGATCGCGGGCGTCCGTGCCCGGTGCTCATGCGCGGAAACAGCGTGGAGGCCGCCACCGGCGAGTGATCCAGTCCCAGGGCGTGGCCGATCTCGTGGAGCACCACCGACTCGACGTCATAGCGCGACGGGTGAGCCGCCGGGTCGGTGGTCCACGCGAACTGGGCCCCGTTGAAGACGATGTTGGCGTCGATGATCTCACCGGCCTCGGGGCCGGAGGCGCGCCGGTAGACGAAGGCCACGGCCAGGGCGCCGGCGATGCTCATGTCGTCGTCGGCGCTGGCGGTGCCCTGATCGATCACGGTGCTGGCCTCGTTCCAGAACACGCAGAACTCGCCGTCGTTGAGTGTGGTCCGGCCGCTGGCGGGCCCGTCGTCGAAGAAGCGGAGCGCCGACCCGGTGACGCTGGACCAGGTCCGGAAGGCGCGCGCCACGGCCGCCAGGTCGCTGCCATCGGCGATGTCGTCCGAGCCGGCCGGGTCCAGGCGGTAGCCCACCTGGCGGTCGCTCACGTTGGGCAGGAAGGTGCCCTCGTTGTCCAGGTCCCAGGCGATGGGGGTGGCACTGGACGTGGAGGTGGTGGAGCGGGTGTAGGCGTGGGCGCTGCCGGCGGCTGCGAATCCCAGCGCCAGGGCGGCGGCGCCTGCCAGGGCCCACTGGCCTGCGGGGCGTCTCATGGGGTGGCGCCCAGCTCTCGGGGCAGGGCGGCCAGCGCCCGCCGCAGTCCCTCCAGATCGGCCGGAACACCGCCGCCGGCTGCCGGCTCCACGAAGGTCACGCCGTCCAGATCCCGTGTCAGTGCCCTGCGCCCTGCGCTGTCGGCGGGGCCGATGCGGAACACCCCCTGGGCCAGCCCCACCGGGATGAACCGTGCCGCGCCCCGCCGGGCCAGGAAGACCACGGTCTCCTGGCCGGGCTGGAACCGGGGTCTCCCGGCGTAGTCCAGCTCCACGTCGTCCTTGACGCCGCCGGGCTGGCTCAGGGTGAGGACCTGCCCCGGGGCCGGAGCGGGGCCGCGCCGTCCCTGCGGCGGGCCGGCCAGGACCTCGCTGACGCGCAGATCCACCAGGGTCACCGGCATGGGGTTGGTCCCGGCCCAGACCACGTCCACCCGCAGCACCTCTCCCCGGATGACCACGTCGGCATCGGAGGCGAGGTCCGCCACCGACAGGGGACGCATGAGCGTGGCCCCGGCTGGCGCGGCGGCCAGGAGGAGGCCGGCCGCGGCGCACAGGGTGGCGGCGCGGGAGGAGAGCCAGGTCATGGTCCGTTCCATGGCGGGGGGCTTCTCTCCTCTACGGTGGGGGCCGGAGCGCCCGCAATGTCGCTTTGGTCAGGGGCGCGCCGGCCGGAGCGCCAGGGCAGGGCGGCCGGGCTAGCAGGGGACGTGGCGGACCAGGGTGAGCTGCAGGCCGCCCCCCTCCAGGGGGCGGCTGTCCACCTGGTCGAAGGCCTTCTCCAGGCCACGCATGAGGGCGGTGGCCTGGCTGCCCAGGAGCGGCCCGGAGGGCGGTCTGCCAGGGGAGGGTGCGGCCGCCAGGTCCAGCTGCACCCGCACGTCATCGGCCTCCAGGTGCAGGTCCAGACCGCCGCCACCCGACTGGCTCAGTCCCGTGAGCAGCCGCTCCACCACCTTCGCCAGGGCGGGAGCCAGGTGGGCTGCCTCCGCCCCGGGCCCGCCCGGGGCCTCCTCCAGCTCCGCCAGGACCCGCCGCACCAGAACGGCGTAATCAGGCCGCGCCGGCAGGTGGAGATCGATCTCGTAGTCCACGTCAGCTCACCCGCACCCGGTAGGTCAGCACCGTCTCGCCGCCGGCCGGGACCTCCAGGTCGAACCCCAGCGTGCGGACGTCCAGCTTCCGATGGGGATGGCTGGCCTGCACCACGGTCCAGTCCCCAGGCACCGTCTCCCGCACCTCCACGGTGACGGCTTTGGGCTTGCGGTTGCGCACCACCACCTCGAATGCGGCCTCGAAGGAGCCGCGCCGGATCCCGGTGCGGTCCTGGTAGTCGGTCTGGCGCCGCTCGGCCACCAGGTCGAAGGCGCGCCCCACCGCCAGCGACACCTTCTCGTCCGCCGGCGTGTGGCCCATGCGATCCTCCCCCAGGAAGAGAGCGCCGCCTCCCTGCCGGCCATAGACGCGGACGATGCCGGCGGGGAGGGGAACGCCGAGCCCGGCCTTGCTGGCGTTGACGAACTCCAGCCGGACATCCACGGGCAGCTCCTGGGGCTCGCCCGGGGACAGGTGGCGCAGGAGGAACTGGGAGCCGCCGCCGGTGACGTACCGGCGCGCCGCCGGCACCGAGGCAGCCTGGTGCAGGGCGATCTGCTTGGCCGAGCGGGGAGCCAGGGTGGCCGGGCGCTCCAGGGTGTAGAGGTGGTAGTCGGCCGCGGCCTGCCGGGCGAACTCGCTGCCAGCGGCATCAGCCTCCAGGGCGCGGACCATCTTCATCTCCATGGCCGCCGGGACCGGCGCCGGTCCCGACACCCGGTGGAGATCGCCCGCCACCAGCCGCAGGCGGGCCTCCGGAAAGGCACCTCCCGTGGAGTTGTGCACCGTGACCCAGGCCTGCAGGTCCAGGCGCTTCTCGTCCTCGTGCAGGGAGGCGACGTAGTCGGCGGACCAGGCCAGGCCGCCGGCCAGGTAGGACAGGCCCAGCTCCTGGGAGCCGGGGCGCTCCACCTCCAGGAGCCATTCCAGGGCCGGCCGCAGGAGCAGACCAGGTGGCAGCTCGGGCACCTCCACGGTCCCGTCCGCCCCCAGCAGCACGCCGCTGTCCGTGGCCAGGACCAGCCCGCCATCGGCGGCGAGAAGGGTGGCCGGGATCCGCCGGTACCCCTCCTCCGGAGACCCCTCCAGGAGCGTGACGGCCCTGCCGGTGCTCAGCTCGAGGATGCGGGCCGTGGAGACCAGATCCCGGCGATGGTCCTGCTCCAGGAGCCGGACGCCGCCGCCCGGGAAGGCCGCCTGCACCGTGGACGGCTCCAGCGTCTCGGGCAGCCCGTCCAGGCTGAGACGGACACGCCCCCGGGGCAGCTCCGCCCGGCGCGTCTCCCGCACCAGGGCGCCGCTGCTGTAGACGGTGAGGGAGAGCCCCTCCCGCGTGGACCCGTCAACCTGCAGGGGAGCGGAGGGGGAGGCACCGCCGGCGGCCACCGCGGCCCCGAGCCCGAGGGCAAGGACCAGCCCGCCCGCTCCGGCGCCCCCCACGGCCCGCCTCAGGAGCCGGCCTTCGCCGGGGCGGAAGCCTTCTGCTCCAGGATCTGGACCGACTCCATCACCAGGGGCTCCAGAGGCCGGAAGAAGGGGCGCTTGCTGCGCCCGGAGGTGGGGGTCTCCCCCAGCCGGTTGAGGACCTCCATCCCCTCCACCACCTGCCCGAAGACCGTGAACCGGCCGTCGCGCTCCGGCTGTGGGGCCAGGCAGATGTAGAACTGGCTGCTGGCACTGTTGGGGTCGGCGCCGCGCACCATCCCCACGGTGCCGGCCAGGTGCTTGCGCGAGTTGAACTCCGCCGGCACGTTGAAGCCCGATCCGCCGAACCCCTCGCCGCTGGGGTCGCCGCCCATGAGCATGTCGCCGGGCCGCACGTAGTGGAAGGGGAGACCGTTGTAGAACCCCTGGCGCGCCAAATCCACGAAGTTGCGCACCGTCAGGGGTGCGTCCTCGCGGAACAGCTCGATCTTCATCTCTCCCGCCGGTGTCTTGATCACGGCCATGTAAGACGACGTGGGGTTGTACTCCTCGATGATGTTGAGAGTCACCGGCTCGGCGGCGTCGTTGCCGGTGCCGTAGCCCAGGGTGTAGGTCCCGGGCCGGGACAGCACCGGAAACAGCGGTGCCAGGTCCATGACCCGGCCGAAGTAGGCGCCGGGAGCCAGCCGCGCCGGGCGCTGGGATGGCGCCGCGTCGCCCACCCCGGCGGGCCGGTGGGCCTTGCCGCCGGCCTCGGTGAGCACGAAGCCCCGCCCCACGGGATCCGTGAGCGGGTTGGCCGTCTCGGTGGGGCCGTCGTTGTGGGCGCTGACGCGGACCAGGACCGGATCGCCGGCGTCGTAGTGCAGGCCTCTGATCTCCAGGACCACCCTGGGGTTCTTGACCGCCGGGGCGGCGCTCGACGGCGGCGGCGTCTCCTGGGCGCGGGCGGGGCCCGCCAGGAGCAGCGCCCCCGCCAGGGCCGCGGCGAGGCGGGCGGTGCGGCGTGGATGACTCAGCAGTGACATGTCCCCTCCCAGAGGTCCGCGGCGGGCGGTCCGGAAACGGGGGATGTTAAACGATCCCAGGTGGCGACGCAAAGCCGCGCAGGGGCGTGCGCGCCAGGACGGCGGCCCGCACCTCGGTGGCCCCGGCCTCCGCCAGCAGGCCAGCGCACTGGCGCAGGGTGGCACCGGTGGTGAGAACGTCGTCCACCAGCAGGATGATCCGCCCGGCGGCGGCCCGGGCCGGCCGCCGCCTCAGGCCGAAC
>JBFGDW010000246.1:0-5490 GCA_041580435.1 Candidatus Polarisedimenticolia bacterium
CGCCCGCAGCAGGAAGTGCATCTTGCGGATGGCGAAGTAGTGGAACTGGAAGCAGAGGGCCGGCGTGATGTACGGGTTGGGCTCCTGCTCCAGGGGGAGGACGATGTTGAGCCCGATGCTCTTGGCACCCACGTCGTGGGCCCCCCGGTTGGCCGCCTCCATGATCCCGGGTCCGCCGCCGGTGACGATGACGTAGTCGCAGCGGCCGTCCGCCTGGCCGGTGGAGGAGACCAGGCGGGCGAAGCGCCGCGCCTCCTCGTAGTAGGCGGACAGCTCCACGCCGCGCCGGGCCTGGGCCACGGCCTCCTGGGCGGCGGCGTCCCCGGCCCGGCCCGCCGCCTCCTTCTCGGCCTCGGCCAGACGCGCCCGGGCCTGCTCCGGGTCCAGAATGCGCGTGCTGCCGAACACCACCACCGTGGAGCGGATCCCCTCCTCCTGCTGGATCAGCTCGGCCTTGAGCAGCTCCAGCTGCAGCCGCACCGGGCGCAGCTCCGGCCGGTTGAGGAACGACACGTCCTCGAACGCCTTGCGGTAGGAGGGGATGTCGGTCACGACAGGGCCGCCAGGTTGTCGTCCAGGGCGCGGAGCTGGCTCTCCAAGTCCGCCGCCTTGGCCCGCTCCTTGTCCACCGCCTCTGGGCGCGCCTTGGCCACGAAGCTGGGGTTGTCCAGCTTGCGCCGTGAGGCCTGAAGATCCTTGAGAAGGCTCTCCCGCTGCCGGCCCAGGCGCTGGCGCTCCTGCTCCGGGTCCACCAGGCCGTCCAGGTGGATCTCCACGTCCCGGGCCAGGGCGGTGGCGGCGTCGGGGGTGCGCCGGGCGTCGGGGGAGACCGACACCTCCTCCAGCCCGGCCAGCGCCTGGAGCAGGGGTGCGGCTCCCTCGAGGAAGCTCGCCGATGGCCCCTCGGCGCGGATGCGCACCGCGAGCTTCCTGGCCGGCGGGACGTTGTGCTTGCTGCGCAGGTCGCGCACGGCGCGCACCACCTCCTGCAGCAGGGCGAAACTCCCCTCCAGGGCGGCATCATGATGCTCGGCCCGGGGGGCGGGCCAGCGGGCGTGGATGAGCAGGTCCGAGGGGGGCAGGGGAACGTCCAGGCCGCGCACCGGCGCCTGCTCGTTGAGGCGCTCCCACAGGACCTCGGTGACGAAGGGGGTGAACGGGTGCAGCAGGCGCAGGACCTGGTCCAGGACGTGCGCCAGCACCTGCCGGGCCGCCGGCGCGGCGCCGGCGTCGCGCATGCGCGGCTTGATCATCTCCAGGTACCAGTCGCACAGCTCGCCCCAGAAGAAGTCCCGGGCGGCGGACAGGGCGGCCGACGGGTTGTAGGCCTCCAGATGGGCGTGGACCTCGGCGGCGGCCCGGGACAGCCGCGAGACGATCCAGCGGTCCTCCGGCGCCAGGTCGGCCAGCCGCAGCGGCGTGAAGGAGGCCTCCTCCAGGTTCATGAGGGCGAAGCGGGTGGCGTTCCAGAGCTTGTTGCAGAAGCTGCGCCCCACCTGGAAGCGGTCGCTGACCAGCTTGGCCGACGGCACGTCCGGCATGGTCCCCAGCACGTCGAACTCCTTGCCGGTGGCGGGGCAGATGTAGGTGAAGATGGTGCGCCCGTGCTTGGCCGTGGCCAGGTCCACCGGCTCGCCGGTGAACGGCGACAGGGCCTGGATGGGGAGTCGCACGTCCTGGGTGCCGGTCTGGATCTCGCACAGGACGTAGCGCATGGCGTCGGCCCCGTACATCTCGATGATGTCCACCGGGTCGATGCCGTTCCCCTTGGACTTGGACATCCGTTCCCCCTTGCCGTCCAGGATGGTGGCATGGATGAACACGTCGGTGAACGGGACGTCGCCCATGTTGTACAGGCCCATGACCACCATGCGCACGACCCACAGGGTGATGATGTCGCGGGCGGTGACCAGACAGGAGCCGGGGTAGTAGTAGGACAGGGCATCGGGCTGCCCCGCCACGCTCCCGGTGGGGCTCTGGCCCGGGTTCACCTCGGCGGTGCCGGGATCGGGCCAGCCCAGGGTGCTGTGAGGCCACAGGCCGCTGGAGAACCAGGTGTCCAGCACGTCGGGATCGCGGGCGAAGCCGGCCGCCTCCAGCGCCGCCGCCAGGGAGGCGCCCTCCGGGCCGGAGGTGTCCTCGGCGTCCCGCAGGCAGACCTGCAGCAGCGGCGGCTCGGCGGCGGCGTCGCCCACCTCCGGCAGCGGCTGGCCGGGATGCAGGAGCCGGGCGGTGCCGTTGGCCGACGCCAGGCGCACGCAGACGTCCTCGCGCCCGGCGAGGGCGGCCAGCACCGGCGCCGCCGCCTGTCTTCCGGCGGCGTCCAGGGCGCGGGACCAGATGGGGATCTGGTGCCCCCACCAGAGCTGGCGGCTGATGCACCAGTCGCGCTTCTCCGCCAGCCAGCTCCTGTAGGTGTTGCCGTAGCGCTCGGCGTCGGGGTGGAAAGCGACGCGGCGGCCGCTGGGGGACTGCCAGGCCGGGTCGGCGGCGTCCAGGGCGGCCTGGGCCAGCCCGGCGGCGCGGTGCTCCTTGCCGGTTCCCCGGCCCAGGACGATCCCCCCCTCCACGTCGGCCATGCGCACGAACCACTGGCGCGACACGTAGGGCTCGATGATGGTCTTGGAGCGGTCGGAGAGCCCCAGCTCCAGGGTGCGCTCCTCCACCTGCGGGAGCAGGCCCCGGGCCTCCAGATCCGCCACCACCTTCTTGCGGGCCTCGAAGCGATCCAGCCCCTGGTAGGGGCCCGCCCGCTCATTGAGGGTGCCGTCCGGGTTGAGGATGTTGAGGATCTCGATGGCCCCTTCCTGGCGCTGCCAGACCTCGTAGTCGTTGGGATCGTGGCCGGGGGTGATCTTCACGCAGCCGCTGCCCAGGTCCGGCTTGGCCCAGGTGTCGGTGATGAGGGGGATGGGCCGGTCCAGGAGGGGCAGGATGACGCGCCGTCCCTCACGGGCCATGGCCGCCAGCTTCACCAGGCCGGGGAGGTGGGTGTTGACGCGGGCCTCCAGCCGGGCCAGCTCGGCCTCGGCAGCGGGGCGGTCCTTGCGGCCCGCCGAGGCCAGCCGCTTGCGCTCCTCCTCGATGCGCTCCTCCAGGGCGGCCACCGGATCCGGGTGGCACGCCACGGCGGTGTCCCCCAGCATGGTCTCCGGCCGGGTGGTGGCCACCACCACATGGTCCGGCTCGCCCGGGCGGGGATCCTCCAGGGGGTAGCGCAGGTGCCAGAACGATCCCTGCACCGTCTCGCGCACGATCTCGTCGTCGGACACCGCCGTCTGCAGGTGGCAGTCCCAGTTGACCATCCGGTCGCCGCGGTAGATGAGCCCGTCCCGGAACATGGCGAAGAAGGTGTGGCGCACGGCCCGCTGGCAGACCCGGTCCATGGTGTAGCGGTGCCGGTCCCAGTCGCACGAGCAGCCCATGGCCTGCTGCTGCTCCACGATCCTCTTCTGGTACTGGTCGCTCCACTGGAAGATGCGCTCCACCAGGCCGTCCCGGCCCACGTCGTGGCGGGTCTTCCCCTCCAGCTCCAGGAGGCGCTTCTCCACCACAGCCTGGGTGGCGATGCCGGCGTGGTCCACGCCGGGCATCCACAGGGCGTTGTCCCCTTGCATGCGGTGCCAGCGGATCAGAAGGTCCTGCATCACCCCGTCAATGGCGTGGCCCATGTGCAGCGCCCCGGTGACGTTGGGCAGGGGCATCATGATGACGTAGGGGGTCTCGCCGCGGCGGGGCGTGGCGGCGAAGGCGCGGGCGTCCATCCACCGCCGGTGGATCCGCGGCTCGGCGGCGGCGGGATCGTACTGCTTGGGGAGCTCTCCAGACATGGAACCGCCAAGCTTAGCCCCCCGGGGCGGGGGCCCGTCAAGTCAGGGATCGGCGGCGGTGTCCGCCGGCGCGGGAGTGATCTCGGCGGCCAGCGTCACCTGCACCAGGACCTCCTTGGCCACGCGCAGCAGGAAGGCGCTGGGGTCCTCCATGCCCCACGCCACGTAGGGAATGGTGAGCTCGCCCCGGGCCACGGCCCGGCCTGCATCCACGGTGATGCGCAGCGGGACGGTGATGGCATGGCGATCTCCGTGGATCTCCAGGTCGGCCTCCAGGATCACCTCGCCGCCGGTGGCGGCATCCCACGCCCCGCGCAGGCGGCGGGGGTGGAGGACGATCTCGGGGAAGCGCGCGCTCTCCAGCACCTGCTCGTGCATCTTGCGGTCGCGGCGCGCGTGGCCGGTGGTGACGGATGCGGCCGGGACGGTGATGGTCCCGCTCATCGCGCCGGTGGCGGCATCAAGGCGCAGGTCGGCCGCCGGGAGGGGGGCCGACCCCTCTACCTTATGCAGCGTCGCCCCCAGGAGGAAGGTGACACGGCTCGCGCCGGGGTCCACGCGCACCCAGAGCGTCCCCTCGGTGGCACCGGCAGCGAGGGCGGCGGCAGTCAGCACGATGGCGGCGAGCCCGGGTACCCTGCGCGCCGCGCGACTCATGTGAGCTCCGCTCGCGGTGCGGCCAGGAGCCGGCCCAGGCGCCAGAGGTCCCGCGGGCGCGGACCATCCCCGCTCCCGGCCGCACGCGCCAGCAGGCGGCGGAACAGGGCCGGCTCACCGGCCAGCGCGGCCAGGACGCGCCGCCGCAGCCGCGGCCGGCGGGCCAGCGCCAGCACCACGCCGGCGTCCAGCCTGGGACCCGCTGCCATCCTGCGGTGGGCACGGGCATACTCCCCCGGCCGGTCGCGGGCCAGGGCGCGGGCCAGCGCCTCGGCGTGCCGGAACGCCAGAGACAGCCCCTCGCCGGTGATGGGGTCCACGGACCCGGCGGCGTCCCCCAGCAGCAGCCATCGCCCACGCACCACCCTGCGGGCGCGCAGGCCGAGAGGCCCGGCGCCCCGGTCGCGGCTGGCGGCGGGGGCGCCGGCGAGCCGCGCAGCCAGGGCGGGGAAGCGGCGCAGCAGGGCGTCGAACCCCTCGCCGCCTGCTCCCCACAGAAGCGCGACTCCCACCAGGCCGTGGCCCACCGGCGTGACGTAAGCCTCGGCGCCATCGCCCCAGTGGACCTCCACGTGGTCGGTCCACGGCGGCATGGCGTAGTGGCGGCGGATGCCGTAGCGGCGCCGGCGCACGGAGCGCCCATCCAGCCCCAGCCGGGACCGGATGGGGGAATGGAGGCCGTCGGCGGCGACCATGTACCGGGCCGCGAACGAGAGGCCCCCGGCGGTGAGGACCGTCCCGGTCGCCGACTCCAACGGGGCGTGCCAGTGGAGGTGCACACCGGCCGCGGCGGCGGCCGTCGCCAGCGCGGCGTGCAGATCGGTGCGCCGGATCCCCAGGCCTGGCGGTCCGGGGAAGCTCCCCTCCAGCCGCAGCGGGCCGTCCAGGTAGCAGATGCCGCGCAGCGGATGGCTGCGGCCGGCGCCGGGCATCTCCACGCCCAGGCGCCGCAGGGCGGCGACGCCCGCGGGGAGGATCCCCTCGCCGCAGGCCTTGTCGCACG
>JBFGDW010000247.1:0-5480 GCA_041580435.1 Candidatus Polarisedimenticolia bacterium
CGCCGCGGGGCTTGATGCCCTGGTGCAGCGCATCGCCCGCGACGAGATCGGCCTCACCATCAACCACGACGCCGGCTCGGGGATCGACCGCTCCGACCAGTGGGCCTTCGCCCTGCACAACGTCCCGGCAGTGGCGTTCTTCTCGGGGGAGCATGACGACTACCACCGCCCGTCGGATGTCCCGTCGCGCATCGTCCCCGACAAGCTGGAGCGTGTGGCGCGGCTGGCGGCGCTGACCTTGTGGCGCATCGCCCAGGAGGGGAAGGGTCTCATCGCCGTCACCGAGCAGGCCGACGCCGGCGAGGTGGTGCCATGAGCGGCCGCGGCCTCGCCCGCGCTCTCACCGCCTTCGCCGCCGCGCTGGGAGCCATCGCCGCCGGCGCTCTCGCGCCAGCCACCGCCTCGGCTTCGGACCCCCGCGCGCTGGTGAGCCAGGCCGTCGCGGCCCACGGTGGCGAGGCCGGCCTGCGGGCCTGGTCCGGCCTCACCTGCCAGGGGGAGGCCACCTACTTCTTCGGCACCAGCGAGGTGACCGGCACGTTCGTCTGGAACGTCCGCGACGGGCGGATGGTGCGCCACGACGCCCGCATCACCTTCCGCGGCGCCCCTTCCGAGTTCGTGGCCGCCACCACCGGCCGCTCGGCCTGGCAGCAGCGGCGCGGCCGCATCTACGACATCCCTCCCGATGAGCTGCAAAGCTGGCTGGCCCACCGCCCCGACATCCTGCTGCGGGCCGCGGCGGCTCCGGACGCGGCCTTGGCCCCGGGCGGGCCCGGCGAGATCGAGGGGGAGGCCATGGACGTGGTGGTCTTCACCGAGGACGGCCAGGCCACCCGGATTCTTCTCGACCCAAGCACGCACCTGGTGCGCGGGCTGGAGTACCGGGCACTGAACTTCCAGATGGTGGGCAACGCCGAGGAGATCCCCTACAAGTGGACCTTCGGCGACTACCGCGCGGTGGACGGCGTGCCCTTCCCCCACCTCATGGAGGAGCACCGGGAGGGGGTGCGCCGCTCCCGCCTGCAGGTGGAGACCGCCACCCTGGGCGCGAAACCCGATCCGGTCCTCTTCGCCCGCCCGGCTCCCGACGAGGAGGCGCGGGAGTGGCCGGACCAGATGGCCAACTGAGGATCAGGCCAGCATGCGGTAGCGGCGTAGATCGAGGTCGCCGTCCACGAGGTCGGCGTAGGCGCGGCGGGCCTCCTGGATGTGGGCCGTGGCCAGGTGGGCCGTCAGTGCCGCCTCGTCGCGCCACTCCTCCACAAAGGTGAGCTGCCCCGGCTCGGCCAGGTTCTCCAGCAGGTCGTAGCGGATGCAGCCGTCCTCCCGGCGGGTGGGGGCGACCAGCGCGCGGAGCACGCGCCGCAGCGCCTCCTCCTGGCCGGGGCGGGCCCTGAACATGGCGGTGACGTGCAGCGTCGGCTCGGGCATGGTCTCGGTCCTCCTCTGGATGGGCGGGTTGCGGGAACAGCCTAGCGCCAGTCGCCGCCGGGGGGATCCAGCATCCCTGCCCGGCGCAGCCAGACCGACATGAGCGGCCACGGATCCACCAGCTCGCCGGTGACGGCGTGGCGCAGGTCGTGGTCGGCGCCGGGCAGCATCTCCACCTGGATGTTGCGCCTCCCGCCACGGCGCAGCTCCTCCAGCACGTCGGCGGTCAGACGGGTGGGGACGTTGGCATCCTCCCCGGCCAGGATCCACAGCACGGGGATCTCCAGGCCGGCCAGCAGCGGCGCCGGATCGAACCCCGCCGGCACCTCCACCGCGGCCACCGCCGCCTCGTTCTCCGCCAGCGTGAGCCCCGACGGCTGCCCGCCCTGCACGCCGGTGAGGAGCTGATACGCCTGCACCCGGCCGCAGCTCACGGCCGGCCCCGCCAGCGCCACGAGGAAGCGCACCGCGTCGGAGCGGGAGGCGGCCAGGGCCATGACCCAGCCGGCCTGGCTGCCGCCGATGAGGCCGATGCGCTGGGGATCGATGTCCGGGCGCCCGCGCAGGTAGTCCACCGCCGCCAGCGCGTCCCGGGCCAGCTCGTCGTGGACCTCGGCGCAGGTGGCGGGGTTGAACCCGCGATGCGTCCCGGTGGAGTCCCCGGTCCCCCGCTTGTCGTACATCAGGACGGCCATGCCGTCGGGGGCCAGCCGCCCGCCGTAGGCGCGCAGGTCGCGGCGGATCACCGGGCCCGACCCGTGCAGGATCACCGCGGCGGGGAACGGGCCCTTCCCCTTGCGCGGCAGCGCCAGCGTCGCCGCCAGGCGCACGCCGTCCCCGGCGATGACCACCTCCTCGCCGCGGAAGGAGAGGAGCCCCGTCCAGGACAGAAGCGCGAGGGCCCCGGCCAGCACCAGCCCGGCGGCGGCCACCGCGGCGGCCGCGAGTGCGAGCCGCTGCCCCCGGCCGGCGGAATGCTTCTGGCGCAGCACGCTGGCGATCAGGGCTTCTTCTCCCCACCCGGCCGCACGCGCTTCTCCATGTAGACCTCCGGCCGCGGGAGCGGCGTGAAGCCGAAGCGCTGGTACAGGCCGTGGGCGTCGCGCGTCGCCAGCATCCAGTGCCCCACGCCGGCCAGGTCGGGGTGGGACAGCACGCACTCCACCAGCCAGGTACCCAGTCCCTTGCCCCGGTGCTCCTCCAGCACGTAGACGTCGGCCAGGTAGGCGAGCCGCTCGCCATCGGTGATGACCCGGGCGAAGCCCGCCTGCGCCTCGCGCTGGTACAGGCCGAAGCAGAGGGAGCGCTCCATGGAGCCGCGCAGCGCTTCTCGGGAGATGCCTGCCGCCCAGTACGACCGGGTGATGAACGACCAGACGTCGTCAAAGCGCAGCCGCGCCGGGTCGGTGGAGACCACGTACCCTTCCCGGCGCCACTCCATGGATCCGCTCACGCCGCCACCCGCCCGCGAGGACCGCTTGCAACGGGGTCCTTCATCGCGCCGCCGGCTCCGCCAGTCTGACCACTGTGCCCGCCGGGAGCGTCACCGCGTCCACGTGGCCCGAGACGGAGCCGTCTGAGAGCACCACGTGCATGTGGATGCGCGAGCCCATGTGGGTGAAGACCCCCTGGTGGCTTCGCGAGTAGAAGCCGATGAGCGTCCCCTCGGCCGATGCGGCCTCCCCTGTGACCGCGGCGTCGCGATGGGCGGCGTGGCCGCCGGCGCCAGGCGCGAGCCGCGTCCCGTCGATGACGTGCCAGTGGAGATCGGCGAGGATCCCCTCCACCAGGAAGGCGAACGGCGCACCGGTGGGCAGGCCCGCCGCCGCCGCCAGATCCTCCAGCCGCTGGTCCAGATCGGCCGCCGCGGCCGCCTCCTCCAGGCGCGCCTCGGCCCAGCCGGTGACGCGGCTGACCACCAGCAGCGCGGCCTCTTCCTCCGACGTGGTGCCCATCACATGGCGCAGTCCATCTTGACCTTCGGGGTAGGCCAGCCAGGCCTGCCCGCCCACGATGGTGACCTCGCCGCGCAGTCCGGACAGGGCCCCCAGGGCGAACAGCGTCTCGTCCGGGAGGAGATCCGCCAGCCGGACGGCCGCGCCGGTCTCGCCGCCGTGCATGATGCCGCGCAGCGAGCCGTGCACCTGCACCGCCGGCTGCGCCATTTCCGCCGCCTGCGCCTTCTCAGCGGCGGGGGTCGGGCCGCCTGCCAGCAGGGCAGCGGACACCGCCGCTGCCGCGAGCACCCGGCCGCCTGCCACGAGCACCGCCGCAGGCGCCGAAGCACCAGCCAGAACCACCGCCACCGCTGTCTTCATACCTGCTCCTGCGCCCGGCCGTTGACCTGGGCCGCCAGCGCCGGCAGCGTCTCGCCGGCCTGTCCGGCCAGCAGCAGGCCGGCCGGGCCGAGCCCCTCGGTGGTGAGATCGGTGGGGCCCAGGTTGTCCTCCAGCACCGAGCCGCCGGCGGCGATCACCCGCCGCGGCAGCCACGCCGCCGGCGCCACCTGCGCCGAGGTGCCGGCCACCAGGAGCAGATCGCATCCTTCCAGGAGATCCTCGGCACGATCCATGCCACGGACGTCCTCCTGGAACAGGACGACGTTGGGCTTGAGGGGATGGCCACAGTCGCCGCAGCGCGGCGCCGGCCCCGGCTCCAGCACCTCGGGGCCCAGCGGGCCGACCCAGCCGCACGACAGGCACTGAAGCTGGTGGTGGTTGCCGTGCATCTCCACCACGTTGCGGCTGCCGGCCGCCTGGTGGAAGCCGTCCACGTTCTGGGTGATGACCCCTGCCAGCCACCCGGCCTGCTCCAGCTCGGCCAGGGCCGCGTGGGCCGGATTGAACGTCTTCCCCACCAGCGTGCGGCCCAGCGCCCGGTAGAACTCCCAGGCCCGCTCAGGCTCGCGGAGGAAGCAGAAGAGCGTGGCGTAGGTCCCGGGGTCGTACACCTCCCACAGCCCGCCCGGGCTGCGAAAGTCCGGCACGCCGCTCTCCACCGAGATCCCGGCGCCGGTGAGCGCCACCGCGCGCCGCGCCCGGCGCAGTGCATCGGCTCCCTTCTGGATCTCCTCCCTCGAGGCCATGGGACGATTATACGGGGGATCTCACCCTTTCAGCGCACCGGCGGCCCGGCGCGGCCGGCCGGCGTGACCGATCCCCCCGGGCTGCATCCATCCGGGCGGGGGCCGGAGGCGGCCCGGAGGAGAGACACCATGATGATGGAGATCACCGTTCCCGGCGCGGACCGGGTCGAGGCCCGCTACGACGGCCTTGTCATCCAGACCGCGCAGGACGGGCGCCAGCCGGCCCCTTTTGACCTGTTCCTGGCGTCCATCGGCACCTGCGCCGGCCACTACGCCGCCCGCTTCTGCCGGCAGCGCGGCCTCGACACCCGGGGCCTGCGCATCCTCCAGGAGGTGATCCGCGACCCGGAGACGCGCATGGTGGAGAGAGTGCGGCTCTCCCTGGAGCTGCCGCCCGGGTTCCCGGACAAGTACCGGGCCGCCATCGTGCGGGCCGCCGGGCAGTGCACGGTGAAGAAGCACCTGGCCAGCCCGCCGGAGATCGTCATCGAGGCGAACTCCGCGGACCACACGCCAGTACCCGCCACCGCCTGACGGGGTCGCCCTCCTGGCCGGCCGGCTACTCCGTGGACAGGGGAAGCTTGCGCCCGACGCCGTCCTTCACCGCCCGGTCGTAGACCGCCCGGGCCACCGCCATGTCCTGCACAGCCAGGCCGGTGGAGTCGAAGACGGTGATGGTGGTGTCGCTGACCCGCCCCTTGGTGCGGCCGGCCACCACGCCTCCCAGCGTCCCCTCCACCTCCTCGGGCTTGAGCTGTCCCAGGGTGAGGGGCACGTTCACCTCGCCGCTGTGGAACGCCTGCTCCCGGTCATCGATGAAGACGCGGGCGTCCTTCAGGATCTGCACGTCCAGCTCCTGCTTGCCCACGGCGTCGGCGCCGATGGCGTTGATGTGCATGCCCTCCACCACCCACTTGCGGTCCACCACCGGGCGGCGGCAGGGGGTGGTGGTCACCACGATGTC
>JBFGDW010000248.1:0-5477 GCA_041580435.1 Candidatus Polarisedimenticolia bacterium
CCAGCACGGCGCCGGCGGCGGTCTGGGGACCGGTCACCGCGGGGGCGGTGGGGGCGGAGGTGGGGGCCGCCTCCGCATCCGGCGCGGTGAGCTGCTTGGCCAGGCCGAAGTCCAGCACCTTCACCGTCCCGTCGCCGGCGATCATGATGTTGCCCGGCTTGATGTCGCGGTGGATGACGCCCCGGGCGTGGGCCGCGGCCACGGCGGAGACCAGCGGCAGGGCGATGCGGCGGAAGAGATCCAGGGGGAGGCCCGTGCCGGTCTGGGCCGCCTCCCGGGCGTGACGATCCAGCGTGCGCCCCTCCACCCACTCCATGGCCAGGAAGTGGACGCCGCCAACCTCCTCCACCGCGTGGATGGTCACCACGTTGGGGTGGCTCAGCGCCGCCACGGCCCGGGCCTCGGCCTCGAACCGCCCCAGGCGGTCGGCGCTGGCGGTGACGGCGGCGGGGAGAACCTTCAGCGCCACCTGGCGGCGCAGGCGCGTGTCCTCGGCCCGGTAGACGACGCCCATGCCGCCGGCACCCGCCTTCTCGAGAATGCGGTAGTGACCGAGGGTCTGGCCGGGGGAGAGGTTCATGCAGCGCCGCCGGAGGCGTAGCTTAACACGCTCCCCCGGGCGGCCGCGGCGGGCCGCCCGGGGGAGGAAGGGTCCAGGTGCGGCGGCGGCCTATCGCTTGGCCCGCGCCGCCAGCTCGGTGACGCGCGTGCCGCCCCCCATCATGGCCGGCAGCTTGACCTCGCTCTTCACCACGTGGTGGGGGGAGCTGGCCATGACGTGAATCGTGCCCCGGCCGGCCTCATCGCCGTCCAGCGGCGCGATCTCCACCACCAGCGTCGGGAACGAGCCGCCCGCCACCTCCAGCGTGGCCTTGCCGGTGACGGTGAGCTTCACCGGCCGGACCTTCTGGGACAGGGGCTCGAAGTAGCGCAGGGTCGTGGTGTATCCCTCGGCCAGGGGCAGGGCGGCCAGGGCCACCTCAAGGCCCGGGCCGTCGGCCATCACCGGCGCCTGGAGGTCCTGGGCGATCCCCATGGTCTGGCCGCTCTGGCCCATCTCCCCCTTGATGGAGCCGGGGGAGTAGGTGAGCTGCAGGGTGCCCATACCGTTGACCTCCCGCTGCACCGGCGCCAGGGTGGCGGCGTCCACGGCATAGACATCGGTCTGGGTTCCCATGGGGGTCTCGGCCGTGTCCACGATCCGCCAGCACTTGCGGCCATCCACCTCGGCCGCCTCGATGGCGCGGTTCACCTTGAAGTCGATGTTGCGGCCTCCCATGGCCAGGGTGGTGGAGTAGTCCATGGAGACCGGGGCGATCTTGCTGCCGTCGGCGGCCGGGAGGGGGCCTGTGCTGGCGGCGGCCAGCAGCGCCTCGTCCTCCTTGCCCGGGAGCTTGACGCTGGCGATGTCCACGGTGATGCCGGACAGGTGCTGGGCCAGCGTCTCGGGCACGTCCGGCTGGGCGCGCCCACCCAGGTGCTTGGCCAGGAACCGCTCCATGGCCACCGCCAGGGCCATGCGGTTGTCAGGTGAGCGGAAGCCGTGCCCCTCGTCGGGGGCGTTGATGTACTCCACCGCCTTCTTCTTCTCCCGGAGGGCCACCACGATCTGGTCCGACTCGGCCTGCTTCACCCGCGGGTCATTGGCGCCGTGGACCACCAGCAGGGGAACCTTGATCTGATCCACCTTGAACAGAGGCGAGCGGGCGATGAGATCGGCGCGATCTGCCTCCACCTCCGGGTCGCCCACGCGCAGGTACCAGCTCCCCTTGAGCCAGGGGCGCCAGTAGGCCGGGAACGACTCGATGAGGGTGATGAGGTTGGACGGCGCCACGTAGGGGATGCCGCAGGCGTACAGATCCGGCGTGTAGGTGACGCCCGCCAGGGTGGCGTAGCCGCCGTAGGAGCCGCCGAAGATGCAGACCCGCTTGGCATCGGCGATCCCCTCCTTGATGAGGTACTTCACCCCGTCGGTGAGGTCGTGCTGCATGGCGCCGATGCCCCACTCCTTGTTGCCGGAGTTGAGGAACTTCTTGCCATAGCCCGACGAGGAGCGGAAGTTGGGCTGCAGGACCGCGTAGCCCCGGTTGGCCAGGTACTGGGCGTAGGAGTCATAGCCCCAGGTGTCCCTGGCCCAGGGCCCGCCGTGGGGGTGCAGCACCAGGGGCAGGTTTTTGGCCGGGACACCCTTGGGCAGCGTGAGATAGGCCGGAATCTCCATCCCGTCCCGTGCCTTGTAGCGGATGGCCTGCATCTCGGCCAGGTGCTCGCTGGGCAGGTCGGGGCGGGAGCGGTAGAGCAGATCGAACTTGCCCGCCTTGCGGTCGTAGAGGTAGGCCGAACCGGGGTCCACGTCCCTGGAGAGGCCGACGATCCAGTAGCGCCCGTCCTCGCTGGTGGATGAGATGCGGATCTCGCCGTCTGGGAGATTCTTCCGGATGCGGTCGAGGTCGCGCTTCGTCTCCGCGTTCTTGGGGTAGATGCGCGTCCGGTCCCCGACATAGAAGGTGGCGATGAGCTCGTCGGTGGCGTCAGAGAAGGCGGCGCCGCCGAAGTCCACCTGCTTCTCAGGGTCCGACTCCACGAACTCGGTCTTGCCGGTGGCCGGATCCAGGAGCATGAGCCGGGAGAGATCCACGCCGTCCCCCTTGTTGGTCTCGATGTAGACCTTCTTCTGGTCCACGGTGAAGCCCACGGGGGTGACGTCCTCCAGGTAGGTGACGTCGTAGATGGGAACCAGCTTCTCCCCCTCCACGCGGAGGATCTCGTTGCCACCGTCCTCCTTTTGCCGGAAGGCCAGGCGCAGGTTGCCGTCACGATCGAAGATCCAGAACCCCACGTTCTGGGTGTTCTCCACCATGAGCTCGCGCTTGCCGGTGGAGATGCTCACCTTGTAGACATCGTGGTATCTCGGCTCCCGGTCGTTGAGGCCGACGATGATGGTGTCGGGGGTCTTCTCGGGCACCGCGTAGATGGCTGCGCGCACGTTCTCCAGCGGCGTGAGGTCCCGGGCCGGCGGCACGCCGGTCTCCTTCTCCGCCTTGGCCTTGGGGTCCACGGCGTAGACGTGGAAGTCCTCGTTGCCCCCCTTGTCCTGCACGTAGAGGAGGTAGCGGCTGTCCTGGCTCCAGAAGTAGCCAAAAACAGGCTGTTCGTCGGCGGTCACCGGCCTGGCCGACTCGAAGGCCGCTTCCCGCGCCTTGACCCAGATGTTGCGGACGCCCTTGTAGGGCTTGATGAACGAGATGGACTGTCCGTCAGGGGAGATCTGTGCCCCTGAGAACTCCGGATCTCCGAAGAACAGCTCGCGGTCAATCAGTGGCGGGAGTTCGGCGAAGACGGCCCCGGCGGGCGCCAGGGCCAGCAGGACCAGCATCAGGGAGAGCAGGGTCCGTCGCATGGCTCACCTCTCGGAAGGGATGAAGAAGAAGCACGTCGGGGAGGCACGACGATAGCGCCCTGCCAGGAGCGGAGTCCAGCCTCTGCCCCGGGACGCGCCTTGCGGTCCTCGCCTTCCCCCGGCGCCCACGATGGTCTCTCTACGTCTGGCAGACGGTGAAGGTTCTCAGCGGGTGACCGGCGGTGCCTTCTGTCGCAGCTCGGTGAACCAGTTCAGGACCAGATCGATGCGCCCGGCCGTCCGCTCGTCCTCCCCCTTGCGGATGAAGGCCAACTGCTTCCCGTCGGGAGCCAGGTCGAAGAGAGGACCAGAGTCTCCCAGGCGGACGGCCCCCAGCGCCTCGCCGTCGGCCACCACCTGGAGCGGGCCGATCTCCACGTCGGGAGAGGTCCGCACCGCGGCCACCAGGAGCCGGTCACGCTCGTCCTGGACGTAGATCGCGCGGCCGTCCCGGCCCCAGAAGAGGTCGTTCGCGCCATCCCGGGTGACGACCCACTCCCCATCCCCCCCCTCCAGGCGGCGGACGTAGGCCTCGCCCCGCCCGGACCGATCCGAGATGTAGGCGATCCAGGCTCCATCGGGAGAGAAGGCCGGTGACGAGGTGGCGCGGGCCCCGGTCTCCAGGGGGCGCGGCTCCCCCTCACCGTCGGTGGGGACCAGCAGGACCCGGGTCTCGGCCGGGGTCCCGGCCACCACCGCCAGCAGCGATCCGTCGGGGCTCCAGTCGGCGGGGCTCAGGAACCCCCGATCACCGGCGCTGTGGGCGAGGATCGTCTCCGGCCCGCCGCTGCCGTCCAGCCGCCGCCGGTCCACACGGTCGGGCTCGCCGCTGCGCTCCACCTGGTAGGCCACCCAGCGGCCATCCCACGAGATCGTCGGCGAGGTGCAGTCCGATCCGGCCACCGGCAGGGGGCGCAGCGTCTGGCGCCTGAGGTCGTACACCCAGACCTGGAACATGCCGGTGGAGTCCGGGATCACCATGGCCAGGGAGCGGCCGTCGGGGGAGACCGCCAGGTCCCCCTCGATGGGATGCTCCCCGGGGACCAGCGGCTCCAGCTGCCCCTGCCGGTCCACCACCGCCACGGTCCTGCGGCCGGCGCTGCGTCCTCCCGGACGGTAGGCCAGCGTGCCGGTGCCGGAGACGCGGAAACGGGCGCTCTCCCAGACCTGGGCGGCCCACAGCCCGGAGGTCACGGGGAAGACCGGCCCGCGCAGGCTCGCCGAGGCCGCGTCGAACGGGGCGGCGTACAGGGCGTCCCCCCGGGTGAAGACCACATGCCCGGTGGGGACGGCCAGGGCGGCATAGGCATCCTCCAGGAGAACACGGTGCTCGCCGCCGTCCAGGGGGACGGCGTCCACGGCGTAGGAGAACCCCTGCTCGCCCACCATCCAGCGGGTGACCAGCAGGCCGGCGCAGTCCGGCAGGGCGGTGAAGCTGTCGATGCCGCCGGGGCCGAGGCGCTCCGGGGGCGAGACGATCTCCGGCGCGCCGCCGTCCGCCGGCATGCGGGCCAGGGCGCGCTTGCCGCCGGCGCCGGTCAGGGCGAGGACCAGAGTCTGCTGGGAGCACCACCGGACGTTCTCCAGGTCCCGGTCGGGTTGATCCCACAGGGGGACCGCGGGCCCACCGTCCAGGCGCGCCTTGAGCACCTGCTCCCGCGTGGAGGCCGGACCCTGGTCGGCGATGAAGGCGACCCACTGGCCGTCGGGGGAGAGATCCCAGGACTGCGGCTCGCGCACCGAGGGGAGCCTCTCGAAGGTGCCCTGATCCAGGCGCCGCACGTAGAGGAAGTCCTCGCGCTTCTCGTCGCTGCGGTCGTGGGCCCTGATGACCAGCGTGCGACCGTCAGGGGTGATCTCGTAGTCGTGGAGAGACAGGTTGTCGGGGACCGGGACCGACAGCCGCAGGACCTCTGCGGCACCGCCGCTGTCTCGGGCTGCCGGGCCGAGGGCGGCCCAGAGCCCGGCGCCGGCCGCGGCGCCCACCATCAGCGCTGCCCCGGCCAGGGCCCAGGCGCCCGCCCGGGCCCGGCCGCTTCCCGCCACCGCCATCCCCGCGCCCGCCGGTGCCGGCGCC
>JBFGDW010000249.1:0-5465 GCA_041580435.1 Candidatus Polarisedimenticolia bacterium
CCTCGGGCGGTGGCGCGGAGCGCGAACGGGGCGCCGCCGGGGCGGTGCGGCGCAGGAGGGGCGTGGGGGCGGGCAGCCCCGTCCGGCGCGCCAGCCGGCGCGCCAGGAGCCAGGCGGCATCGAAGCCGCGCTCGGCGATGCGCCGCCGGTGGGAGGGGACGGCGGTGAGCAGATCCACGTCCCGGGCCACCCCGCTGGCGGTGAGGGCGGCGGCCAGCAGCGCCGCCAGCGGCCGGGCCAGCCGCGCGCGCCCGCCGTCGGGGCCGAACTTGTAGAGCAGGATCAGATCCCGGGCGGCGCCGTCGTAGCGGGCCGCCGTCACCAGCCAGCTCCAGGGCGGCGCATGGGCGGCACAGGCCCCCAGGCACTCGCCAAGGCAGGCCGGGCACGGCGACCCCTGGCGCCCGTCGGCGCGGCAGAGGCTCCAGCAGGCCAGGCAGACGCCGGCGGCACGGTGCAGGCTGCCGCCGCCGCAGGCGAGGCAGCCGGGCGTGAAGAGCAGATCCCCCAGGGCGGCCGCCGCCTGGGCACCCAGCCGGGCCAGGCGGCGGTCAGAGGAGGGGCGGCCCATCCATGGCCGCCGGCACCGGCACGTCCAGCAGCTTGAGGAGTGTGGGCAGGACGCTGGAGAGGCCGCCGCCGCCCGCCAGCCGGGTCCCCACCAGGTCCTCCCTGGCCAGGATGAACGGCACCGGGTTGGTGGTGTGGGCGGTGTGCGGCCCGCCGCTGGCGGGATCGATCATCTGCTCGGCGTTGCCGTGATCGGCGGTGATGGCCAGCAGGGCGCCCGCCTCCCGGGCGGCGGCGTGGATCCGCCCCACCGCCTCGTCCACCACACCGCAGGCGCGCACGGTGGCGGCGAGGTCGCCGGTGTGGCCCACCATGTCGGCGTTGGCGAAGTTCAGGACCATGACGTCCACGTCCCGCCGCCCCAGACGGTCCAGCATGCGCCGCGTGACCTCCGGCGCGCTCATCTCGGGCTGCAGGTCGTAGGTGGCCACCTTGGGCGAGGGGACCAGGATGCGCTCCTCCCCGGCGTAGGCCTGCTCCACGCCGCCGTTGAGGAAGTAGGTCACGTGGGCGTACTTCTCGGTCTCGGCGATGCGCAGCTGGCAGGACCCGCGCTCGGCCAGGAGCCGTCCGAGCACCATCCCGGGCTTGCGGGGGGGGAAGGCCACGGGAAGGTCCAGGCTCTCGTCGTAGCGGGTCATGCAGACGAAGCGGGACAGGGCCGGGCGCCGCGGGCGGGGGAAGGCATCGAACTCCTCCTGGGTCAGGGCCCGGGTCATCTCCCGGGCGCGATCGGGGCGGAAGTTGAAGAAGATGACCGCGTCCCCGTCCTCGATCCGCCCCCCGGCCACGCCGCTCACCACGGTGGGCTCGATGAACTCGTCGGTCTGCCCCCTGTCGTAGGCGGCCTGCACCGCCGCGGCGCCGCTCCCGGCCGCATGCCCCTCTCCCAGCACCAGGGCGCGCCAGGCCCGCTCCACCCGCTCCCAGCGCCGGTCCCTGTCCATGGCGTAGTACCGCCCGCAGACCGTGGCCACCGCCGCGTCGCCGGGGCCACGGGCCAGGAAGGCCTCCAGGTCCCGCAGGTACCCCAGGCCGCTGGTGGGAGAGGTGTCGCGGCCATCGGTGAAGGCGTGGACCCGCACCCGGGGGACACCCCGGGCCGCCGCCCTCTCCACCATCGGCTTGAGGTGCTCCAGGGTGCTGTGGACGCAGGCGTCGGAGGCCAGGCCCAGGAAGTGAAGGGTGCCGCTCCCCAAGCGGGCCGCCTCCATGGCCGCCGACAGCTCCCGGTTGTCCGCCAGCCGGCCCTCGCGGATCTGCCGGTCGATGTGGGTCACGTCCTGGTCCACCACCTGGCCGGCCCCGATGGTCAGGTGGCCCACCTCCGAGTTGCCCATGACGCCGTCGGGGAGCCCCACGGCGCCTCCCGAGGCCTCCAGCAGCGTGGAGGGGTAGCGGCTGAACAGCTCGCGCATGGCATCGCCCGGGCAGGCGGCGATGGCGTTGCCCGGGCCAGGCGGGGCGTGGCCCCAGCCGTCCAGGATCACCAGGATGAGGCTGGGCTTGCCGGCGGCGGCCACGGGGCGGTCCCCTCCCGGCCGGTCAGGAGCGCGGGGCCGAGTAGACCGGGGCGGTGCTGATGCCCAGGTCCTCGAGGGAGACGTCCTCCTTGAAGTCCACCTCGATCCGGTTCCATTCGCCGCAGCGCTGGCAGCGCTCCACCCAGGAGTCGTACATCTGGTCGCAGGTCAGGCAGCGGAACTGGGAGGACAGGAGGCGGCCCTCCAGGACGATGCGCCGGTAGTGGCTGTTGGCCTCGGCCCACCGCCCCCGCCGCTCATGGATCTTGGCCAGGTAGTAGGAGAGGGTGGGGGTGTAGGCGGCCCGGTCCTGGAGGGAGCCGAACTCGGCCAGGGCCTCGTCCAGCATCTCAAGCCTGTAGAAGAGCTTCCCCAGGTAGAAGCGCGGCACCGTGTCAGGGTCGGCGATGGCCACGGCGTGGCGGAAGCACTCGATGGCGCGCTCGGGGTGCTCCCGGGACAGAAAGTGATCCTCCAAGGTTGTGAGGAGGACCGGTGCCTTGGTCTTCTCGTACCCCTCCACCCAGGTGGCCACGGCGCCGTCGTCGTCGCCGGACATGCGGCGCACCTGGCCCAGCTTGCGCCAGGCCGGGACGAAGCCGGCCGCGTCCTTGAGCAGGCGGCGGAGCTGGCTCAGAGCCTCCTTGGTCCGGCCCCTGTCGGCGGCCCGGGCGGCGAGCTCGTAGCGGATCCCCAGGTGGGCCCGGGTATCGGCGGCGGCATCCTCGTCCGGCGGCCGGATCTTCTCCAGGCGCTCCTGCAGCTCCAGGGCCTTGTCCCAGCCGCGCTCCTCCATGTGCAGGTCCCGGAGGTGACGCAGGGCGGAGAACGCTCCCCGCGGCTTGAGGGTGATGATGCGCTCCAGGTAGAGACGGGCGGCGGCGGTGTCATCGCGGGCGTCGGCGTCGGCCACCATCTCGTAAAGGGGCCGGATGTCGTCCGGGGCGGCCTTGTGGGCCCGCTCGTGCAGCTCCAGCGCCTCCTGAATCCGCCCCTGGTGGCGGAGGACCTCGCCGGCCTTCAGGAGGGCGTCCACGCGCCGGGGGGCGCGGGTCAGGACCGCCCGGAAGTGCTCCAGGGCCGTGGGGGACCGGCCGTCCAGCATGGCCTCCACGCCGCGGGCGTACAGATCGTCCACAGCCTGGGCCTCCCGGCGGGTGCGGCTGTCCTTCCAGCGCTCCAGGAAATGGCGCGACTCGCGCACCACGCTCAGGCTCAGGGTGAGGATCAACCCGGCCAGGAAGGTGAGGAACAGGACGGCGTACAGAGGGATGAAGCGTGACGGCCAGATGGCGAACGGCTCGCCCAGGAGGGTGCGGTTGGCGTAGAAGAGCGCCACCAGGGCGAAGAAGACCCCGAGTCCGCCCAGCACCCAGAAGAAGGTCTTCCAGCTCATGACGCGCTCCTTGAACTCAGGCCTTCAGCCGCCCCGATTCCGCCAGCTCCTGGCAGCTCACGCAGTAGCGGGCCCACGGGATGGCGTCGAGCCGCTTCTTGCTCATCTTGTCCTCGCACTCGACGCACTCGCCGAAGTCGCCGTCGTCCAGGCGGGAGAGGGCATCCTCCACCGACTGCAAGATCTGTCGCTCGGCGTTGGACAGGGAGTAGAGGAACTCCTTGGTGTAGGAGTTGGTGGCCATGTCCACCATGTCGGCGGCGGCCTCCTCCCCTCCCACCTCGGTGCCCAGGTTCTTGTTCTTGCTGTACGCCTCGAGCAGGTTCTGCCGCTTCTCGCTCAGCATCTTGCGGTACTTTTCGAGGCTCTTCTTGTCCATATCCAGTCTGCTCCTCAGTCGGTCACGGCGTTGAGCCTGTGCTTCCCTGGTGGTACGGCTCGCCTCTCAGGATGGTGAAGGCCCGGTAGAGCTGCTCCAGGAACAGCACCCGCGCCATCTCGTGAGTGAAGGTCATCTTGGACAGGGAGAGGCTGTGATCGGCCCGCCGGGCCACCGCCGGCGCGAGCCCCTCGTGGCCGCCCAGGACGAAGGCCAGATCCCCGGCCCGGCCCGCCAGCATCCGGCCCAGCCAGGCCGCGAAGGTCTCGCTGCTCATCTGGCGCCCGGAGGCGTCCATGGCCACCACCACCGCCGTGTCCGGGATGCGCGCCAGCAGGCGCTCCCCCTCGCTGCCCGAAACCCGCCCCTTGCGTCCGCTCCGGCCGGCGGGGACCTCTTCCAGACGCAAGGGGGCGCAGTGCCGGAGCCGCTCCAGATAGCGCTCCGCCAGCTGGGCCAGCAGCCCGTCCCGCGTCTTGCCCGCCCATAGGATCCGCAGCACCGGCGTCCCTCACGATCCCGCCCGGGCGCCTGGGGCCGCGGCACCGCCCAGGCCCTGCAGGCCGGCCAGATCCAGGCGCGGCGCGTCGCCCCACAGGCGCTCAAGGGAGAAGAACCGCCGCTTCTCCTCCTGGAAGATGTGAATGACGAAATCCAGATAGTCCATGAGGACCCACTCTCCTCCGCGCTCGCCCTCCACGTGGTGGGGCCGCTTTCCCGCCTGGCGGAGGGCGTCGCGGATGGCATCGGTGATGGTCCGCACCTGCCTGCCCGAGGTCCCGTGGCAGATGATGAGGGTGCGGGCAAAGCTGCACACCTCGCTCACGTCCAGGGCCACCGGGTCCTCGGCCTTCTTGGCCAGGGCCGCCTCCAGGGCTGTCCGCAGGTGCTGATCCAGGGTCTCCTCCTTCATTGGTAAAGAGCGCAGCGGTGAATATAGCTTGCCACCGGCGGCGGGACCATCCCGGCCAGATCCGCGCCCTCCCGGGCCCGGCGGCGGATCTCGGTGGAAGAGGCCTGCTGCGGCTCCACGGTCAGCATGTGGACCCGCCCGCCGCCGGTGTCCCGGTCGGCGGCGCCCTCCACCACCCGGGCCCCGGCCGGCAGGCGGCTGGCGTCCGGTGGCGCGCACCCCGGCCGGTTCACCACCACCAGGTGGAATCCGGACAGCAGCGCCTGGTGCTCCTTCCAGAGGTGGATCTCGCCAAAGGAGTCCATCCCCATGATGAAGAAGAGGCGGAGGGAGCGGTCGGACGTCTCCAGGGCCCGCAGGGTGTCGATGGTGTAGGACGGGGCCGGCCGGGTCAGCTCGTAGGAGGAGGGGATGAGGGCCGGGGTCTGCTGGGTGGCCAGGGCGATCATGGCCAGGCGATCGGGTCCGGGCGTGAGGTCGGGTCGCGCCTTGTGGGGTGGGCGGTTGCAGGGGAGCAGGCGCACCGCGTCGAGCCCCATCTGCCGGCGCACCCCCTCCGCCACCGCCACATGGCCGGTGTGGACCGGATCGAACGTGCCGCCGAAGACCCCCAGTCTCATCGCCGGCCCTCCCGGAGCGTGACCACAACCTCGGCCTGGTTGCCGCGCCCCTCTCCGTCCGGCG
>JBFGDW010000250.1:0-5380 GCA_041580435.1 Candidatus Polarisedimenticolia bacterium
CGCCCAGCCAGACATCCAGGTGGGCGCTGGCGTCGGCGAAGGCCGCCGGGTTGGCGCGCCGGTAGACGGTGTAGCCGGCGAACAGGCCGCCGAAGAACATGATCTCGGTGACCAAAAACAGCCACATCCCCAGGAACGAGGCATGGTGCTGCTGCTCGGCGCTGTCGAAGTGGTGGGCGACGGCGGAGGAATGATCAGACAACGTGGGCCTCCCGGGAGGGGCCGTAGTCGTAGGCCTCCCCCTTCACCACCGGCGGCTCGAGGAAGTTCTCGGTGGGCGGCGGGGAGGGGATCTCCCATTCCAGCCCCGCGGCGCCGTAGGGGTTGGCCGGGGCCCGCTTGCCGTAGCGCATGGACCAGATGAAGTAGGCCAGGGGGATCAGGTAGCCCACCCCCAGGATGGACGCCCCGGCGGTGGACATGACGTTGAGCACCTGGAACTCGTCGGGGTAGTAGTGGTAGCGGCGCGGCATCCCCAGGTAGCCCAGGATGAACTGGGGGAAGAACGTCAGGTTGAACCCCACGAAGATGATGGCCGCCGAGATGCGCCCCCACCACTCGGGGTACATGCGGCCGGCGATCTTGGGCCACCAGAAGTGCAGCGCCCCCAGGTAGCCCATGATGGCGCCCCCCACCATGATGTAGTGGAAGTGGGCCACGATGAAGTAGGTGTCGTGGACGTGGACGTCCAGGCCGGTGGAGGCCAGGAAGATCCCCGTGAGCCCGCCGATGGTGAACAGCCCGATGAAGCCGAAGGCGAAGATCATGGGCGTCTCGAAGGTGATGCGCCCCTTGTACAGCGTGGCCGTCCAGTTGAACACCTTGATGGCGCTGGGCACCGCCACCAGGAAGCTCAAGAACGAGAAGACCAGCCCGGCGTACACCGACTGACTGCTCAGGAACATGTGGTGGCCCCAGACCAGGAAGCCGATGAAGGCGATGGCCAGGCTGGAGAAGGCGATGAACGAGTAGCCGAAAATGCGCTTCTTGGCGAAGCAGGTGATGATCTCGCTGATCACCCCCATGGCCGGCAGGATCATGATGTACACCGCCGGGTGGGAGTAGAACCAGAACAGGTGCTGGAACAGGACCGGGTCGCCGCCCAGGGCCGGGTCGAAGATGCCCAGCTTGAACACCCGCTCCAGCCCCACCATGACGATGGAGATGGCCAGCACCGGCGTGCCCAGGATCATGATGACGCTGGTGGCGTAGTGGGCCCAGATGAACAGGGGCAGGCGGAACCAGGTGAGCCCCGGCGCCCGCATGGTGTGGATGGTGACCAGGAAGTTGAGGCCGGTGAGGATGGACGAGAAGCCGGTGATGAACACCCCCAGGGCGGTGGCCACCACCTGGGTGTTGGACCAGGTGGTGCTGTAGGGGGTATAGAAGGTCCAGCCGGTGTCCACGCCGCCGTTGACCATGACCCACAGGGTGAACAGGGCGCCGATGATGAAGATGTACCAGCTCAGCAGGTTGAGGCGCGGGAAGGCGAGATCCCTGGCGCCGATCATGATGGGCACCAGGAAGTTCCCCATCACCGCCGGGATGGACGGCAGCAGGAAGAAGAAGACCATGATGATGCCGTGCATGGTGAACAGGGTGTTGTAGGTCTCCGACTGCACCAGGTCGCCGGCCGGGGTGACCAGCTCCAGTCGGATGAGCAGGGCGAAGAGGCCGCCCAGGATGAACATGAAGCTGATGGAGACCAGGTAGAGCAGGGCGATGCGCTTGTGGTCGGTGGTGAGCAGCCACGAGCGGATGCCGTAGTCGGCGTTCAGGTAATGCCGGCGGCGGCCGGTGGCCGGGGCCTGGGGGGCGCTGCTCATGACGTCGGCTCCATGGCCCGGGCGGACCGGCCGCCCTGGGTTTCCGTCTCCTTCGGCCCGATCGATTTGATGTACTCGATGATCTGCATGATGCCTTCCTCGCTGATGAGCCCCTCGAAGGTTGGCATCAGCGGCTCGTAGCCGTCCACCAGCCGCGCCCTGGGGTTGACGATGGACTCGCGCAGGTAGGTCTCGTCGGCGGTGGCGGTGCCGCCCCCCTGGAGGCGCACGGCCGTCCCGAACAGGCCCTCCAGATCCGGCCCCCGGGAGCCCGACTGGCCGCTGTGGCAGGTGACGCAGCCCATGCGGGTGAAGAGGCGCTCGCCGGCTGCGGCCGGGGGGATGCCGGCGGTCTCGCCTCCCAGCCAGGTCTGGAAGGCCGCCGGCTCCATCACCTCCACCCAGCCCCCCATCTGGGAGTGCTTGGTGCCGCAGTACTCGGCGCAGAACAGGTGGTAGCGCCCCGGCTTGGTGGCGGTGAACCAGGCCGAGGTGTAGCGGCCCGGCAGGACATCGGCCTTGATGCGGAACGCCGGGATGTAAAAGCTGTGGATGACGTCCTCGGAGGTCATGTTGAGCTTCACCGCCTGCCCCACCGGCACGTGCAGCTCGTTGATCTCGCGCCGGCCGTTGGGGTGCTGCAGCTTCCACATCCAGCGCTTGCCCAGCACCTGGATCTCCATGGCATCATCAGGCGGCCGCGACAGGTGGATGTAGATGCTGGCCGACCAGAAGAAGGCGATCATGAAGAAGACCAGGGGCACCACGCTCCAGAAGATCTCCAGCCCGGTGTGGTGTGTGGGGGCGTTGGTGCGGTCGGCCCGGGAGGCCCGCCGGTAGCGGATGGCGAAGGCGATGAGCAGGCCGGCGATGAGGGTCCCGGCCAGGGTGCTCACCGCCACCAGGAAGAAGTACAGGGCGTCCACGCGGGTCGCCACCGTGGAGGCCTGCTCCGGGAAGAACGGGATGACCAGGTTCACGGGCGCGCCCCCCCGGCCGCCTGCGCCAGGCGCCGCTCGCGCCGGCGCATGAGCAGGATGCCGCCGCCCAGCGCCACCAGGGTCAGCACCGCCGCCACCCGCATGATGAAGAAGATGGCGGCGCCGTAGGTGCCCGTCTCGGGGTCGTACTGGTAGCAGAAGAGCAGGAGCTGGTCGGTGAGGCTGCCGATGCGGTTCTCGGACGCCTCCATGAGGGCGAAGGACACGTCCCGGGCCGAGTACTCCACGCCGTAGAAGTAGCGCGCCAGCTTGCCGGCCGGGGTGGCCACCATGATGCCGCTGGCGTGGGCGTACTGGTCCGAGTCGGGGTCGTACACGTACTTGAAGCCCACCGCCTCGGCCAGGGCGTCGATGGAGGCCTGCTCGCCGGTGAGGAAGTGCCACCCCTTGGCGTCACCGGGCCGCTTGTTGCCGGCCAGGTAGGCGTCCTTCTTGCGGGCGGCGAGCTGGGGCGTCTCGGTGGGGTCGATGGACACCACCACCACCTCGTACTCGCTGCCGGCGGCGAAGGAGACCACGTCCAGGCAGGTCTGCAGGCCGTTGAGCACCAGGGTGCAGAGCATGGGGCAGTCGTAGTAGACCAGCGCCAGGATCACCGGCCGCTCGCCGAAGTAATCTCCCAGGACGACGTTGCGCCCGGCCTCGTCCCGGAAGGGGAGATCCAGGGGAAGCGGCTCGTCCAGGCGCTGCACCAGCTCGATGTCCACCAGCGGCTCGGGGCGCCCCTCGGCCAGGACGCCGGGCTTGGACGTTGGGTTGGCCTGGCCACGGGCCGGGGTGGCCAGGCCCGGCAGCAGCATCAGGGCCCCGGCCAGGGCGGCGGCGGCGTGGGCACGCACCCGTCTCGCTGCGCGGCGCGGGCTCATGGCGTGCCTCCGGGCGCGGCCGGGGTCCCGGCCGGCGCCGGCCGCGCCGGCAGCCCCTGCTCCAAAACGATCTCCATGGCCCGGCGGATGGGGATGCGGGCGACGCCGGCCTGCTGGTCCACCCAGCCGTAGCTGCCCAGCACCGCGTCCTCGGCGGCTCGCTGCTCCTTGAGGAACCGGGCCGGGTACATGAGGAAGGCGGGCGTGGAGGCGGCAGGCATCTCCTGGGCGCGCAGGAGCGAGGCCGGCTCCACCTGGGCCCGGTCCTCCTGCCCGGCGAAAAGGTCGAAGGTCCACTTCATGAGCACCAGCGACAGGACCAGCGTGGCCAGCAGCGCCGCCCCGAACAGGAGGGCGCCGCCGACGCTGATGTCCCGGCTCTCGTGGCCGGAGCCGTGCTCAGGCGCCGTCATCGCTCATCTCCTCCACCAGGGTCGGATCCCCCAGCGGCAGCAGCGGCCGCATCCGCAGGTGGCGTGCGAACCACGCCACCCACAGGCCGCCCACGCCGGCGGCGGCGGCCAGATCGAGCCAGTGGGGCCGCAGCGGCCCCCCCTCGCCGAAGGCCGGCACCGTCAGCCAGTAGACATCCACGTAGTGCATCACCAGCACCAGCACCGCCACCCGCCCCAGCAAGGGTGAGCTGCGCTTCAGCCCCCGGGACAGGAGCAGGAAGAAGGGCAGCACGAAGTGGGCCAGGAGCAGCGCCAGCCCCATCCACTGCCAGCCGCCCTGCAGCCGGCGCAGGTACCAGGGGATCTCCTCGGGCAGGTTGCCGGCCCAGATGATGAGGTACTGGGAGAACGAGAAGTACGCCCACACCATGACGAAGGCCAGCAGCAGCTTGCCCAGGTCGTGGAGGTGGTCGGCGCGCACGACCTGAGACAGGGGCGGCTTTGAGCGCAGCAGCACCAGCACGGTGATCCCCAGGGCCAGGCCGCCCAGGGCATGCCCGGCCATGTGCAGCGGCCCGTAGATGGTGGAGAACCAGTGGGGCTCCAGGGACATGACCCAGTCCACCGAGGCGAAGGTCATGGTGAGCACGTAGAGAATCAGGCCCGGCGCGCTCACCACCTGGAAGCGGCGGATGCGGCCGAGGTCGCTGCCGGCGGCATCCTGCTCCGCCGACCAGCGGTTCACCAGCCAGGCCAGCACGAGCCAGATGCCGAAGTAGGCGGCGTTGCGGGCCAGGAAGAACGGCACGTTCAGGTAGGCCGCTTTGTGCTGCAGGATGGGGTCGGCCGCCACCTCCTCGGGGCGCGCCCACGGGTAGAGGGTCTCCATCCCGAGAAGCAGCGGCAGGAACAGCAGCGTCAGCAGCGGCAGGGTGCGGGTGGCCGCCTCCAGGATGCGGCGGATGATCATCCCCCAGGCGCCGCCCGACAGGAACTGGAGCAGCACCACCGCCAGGGCCCCCAGGGCCAGGCCGGACCAGTAGAGCCACGCCACCAGGTACGACTGCAGCAGGCGCACCGGATCCAGCAGCAGCCCCACGCCGCACAGGAGCAGGCCGGCGGCCCCCACCATCAGGGCGCGGCTCTGCAGCCGCGCCAGCCCCTCGGGAATTTCCCGCAGGGCGGGGGAGGTCAGCGGCCGCACAACCTGGGCGGCGGCGTTGAGGTCGGTGGTGCTCATGGATGCGGCTCCGCGCCGGCGCCCGCGCCGGTGCCCGCGGCTGCACCCTTGA
>JBFGDW010000251.1:0-5375 GCA_041580435.1 Candidatus Polarisedimenticolia bacterium
CGCGGCCGAGTCACCGCCCAGGAGCCGGCCCCCGGTCTCCCCCTCCCCCTGCCTCAGGAAGGATGTCAGCTGTGGCTGGGACTGCCGTAGCCATGGCCGCCGGCGAGGCGCTGGCCACCCTCTCCCGCCTGGCCCACGGCGTGGAGGGGGCGCGGCTCACCGGGGGCGACCCGGCCATCGCCGGCGTCACCCACGACTCGCGCCGGGTGGAGCCGGGCCACCTCTTCGTGGCCATCCCGGGGCTGCGCCACGACGGATCCGCATTCGTGGCCGACGCCCTGGCCCGTGGGGCCGTGGCCGTGGCCGCCGAGGCGCCGCCGCGGCCCGGCTGCGCCTGGCTGCAGGTGCCCGATGCCCGCGCCGCACTGGCGGGCCTGGCCCGGTCCTTCTTCGGCGCGCCCGACGCCGCCCTGACCATGGCCGGCATCACGGGCACCAACGGCAAGACCACCACCGCCCTGCTGCTGGCCGCCGCCTGCGACGCCGCCGGGATGCCCGCCGGCGTGCTGGGCACCCTGGGGGCCCGCACCGGCGCCGCCGAGCGCCCCGGCATCCTGACCACTCCCGAGGCGCCCGATCTTTACGCCGCCCTGTCCGAGATGCGCACCGCCGGGCGCCGGGCCGCCGTGCTGGAGGTCTCCTCCCACGCCCTGGCCCTCAAGCGGGTGGACGGCATGAAGTTCGATGTCGCCGTCTTCACCAACCTCACACGCGACCACCTCGATTTCCACAAGAACATGGATCAGTATTTCGCCGCCAAGGCCCGCCTCTTCGCGGGTCTCCCGCCTCATGCGGCGATGGCCGTTAACCTCGACGACCCCTTCGGTACCCGCCTCTTATCTCCCTCCCGGACCCGGGTGGTGACCTACGGCCGCGCCACCCGGGCCGATATCCTCCCCCTGCGCATCGAATCCAACGCCTCCGGCCTGCACCTTCAGGTGCAGACCCCCGCGGGCACCGTGCGCGTGGCCAGCCCCCTGGTGGGGCGGCCCAACCTGTACAACATCCTGGCGGCGCTGGCCGCCGCCCATGCCCTGGGCCTGGACCTGGAGCAGGCCGCCGCCGGCATCGCCACGGTGGACCGCATCCCCGGCCGGGCCGAGCGGGTGGACGAGGGGCAGCCGTTCACCGTGCTGGTGGACTACGCCCACACCGACGACGCCCTGGTGAACATCCTGGAGGTGGCCCGGGAGCTGACCGCCGGCCGGGTCATCGCCGTCTTCGGCTGCGGTGGCGACCGGGACCGGACCAAGCGCCCCCTCATGGGGGCCGCCGCCGCGCGCCTGGCCGACGTGGCCATCCTGACCTCCGACAACCCCCGCAGCGAGGACCCGGCGGCCATCATCGCCGAGGTGGAGGCCGGCTTCGCCGATCCACGGAGCCGGGCCCGGCGCATGGTGGAGCCCGACCGGGCCGCGGCCATCGCCCTGGCGGTGGAGGAGGCGGCCCCCGGTGACCTGGTCCTCATCGCCGGCAAGGGGCACGAGACCCACCAGATCCTGGCCCACGGCCGCATCCCCTTCGACGACCGGGAGGTGGCCCGCAAGGCCCTCCGCGCCCGCCTGCGAAGGGAGACCTGAGCTTGGCCACCCTGTCCCTGGGCGCCGTGGCCGCCGCCACGGGCGGCGCCGTGGTCTCGGGGGACCCGCGCCAGGCGGTCAACCGTTACGCCATCGACTCGCGCCAGATCTCCGGCGGCGAGCTGTTCTTCGCCCTGGTGGGCCACCGCAACGACGGCCACCGCTTCCTGGGCGAGGCGTTCCGGCGCGGCGCCGCGGCGGCGGTGATCTCGGAGACGGCCCCGCCCCCTGGGCCGGCGGTGCGGGTGGAGGACACCACCGCCGCCCTGCGCGCCCTGGCCTCCCGGGTGCGCCGGGACTGGGGCGGCACCGTCATCGGCATCACCGGCTCGTGCGGCAAGACCACCACCAAGGAGATGCTGCGCCTGGTGCTGTCGGGGCCGAGGCGCGTCCTGGCCACACGCGGCAACCTGAACAACCTCTATGGACTGCCCCTCATGCTCCTGGACCTCCTGCCGGAGCACGACGTGGCCGTGCTGGAGATGGGGATCAGCACGCCGGTGGAGATGGCGCCGCTGACGCGCATCGCCCGCCCCGACGTGGCGGTGATCCTCAACGTGCAGGCGGTGCACCTGGTGCACTTCGCCTCGGTGGACGAGATCGCCGTGGCCAAGGGGGCCATCCTGGAGGGGCTGTCGCCGGCGGGCACCTTCGTCTACAACGCCGACGACCCACGGGTGGCGGCGCTGGGGGCGCGCCACGCCGGCCCGAGCCTCTCCTTCGGCCTGGAGCGGGATGCCGATGTCACCGCCACCGGGATCGCCGCCGAGGGGGGCGAGCGGCTGCGGGCCCAGGTCCGGGCGGGCCGGGAGAGCGCGCCGCTGGATCTGCCGGTGGCCGGGCGCCACAACCTGATGAACGCCCTGGCCGCCCTGGCGGCCGCCCGGGCGGTGGGGGGCAGCCTGGCGGCCGGCTGCGCCGCCCTGGCCGGCTTCCGCCCCGCCCCCATGCGCGGCCAGCGCCGCCGGCTGGCCGGCGGCGTGGTGGTCTGGGACGAGTCGTACAACTCCAACCCCAGCGCCATGCGGGCCGTGCTGGCGGCCCTGGCCGGCACCCCGGCCCCGGGCCGGAAGGTGGTGGTGTCGGGGGACATGCTGGAGCTGGGGCCGGTGGAGGCCGAGGCCCACGCCGCCCTGGCCGAGCCGGTGGCAGCCGCCGGCGTGGACCTGTTCATCGGCGTCGGCCCGCTGTCGGCCCTGGCGGTGGACGCGCTGGCGCGCCGCGGCGGGGTGGAGGCCGTGGCCTGCACCGACGCCGCCGCCGCCGCCACCGAGGCGGTGGCCCGGGTGCAGGACGGCGACCTGGTGCTGGTGAAGGGGAGCCGCTCGGTGGGAACCGAGGCGGTGGTGGCGGCCCTGGCGGCGGCCCGCCCGGAGGAGCAGGCGTGATCTACCACCTCCTCTTCTCGCTCCGGGACGAGGTCTCCGCCTTCAACGTCTTCCGCTACCTGACCCTGCGCACCGCCCTGGCCACCCTCACCGCCCTGCTCCTGTCCCTGGTCCTGGGCCCCTACGTCATCCGCAAGCTGCGGCAGCTCCAGGTGGGCCAGGTGACCCGGGAGGAGGGACCGTCCCACCACGCGGTGAAGACCGGCACCCCCACCATGGGCGGCCTGCTCATCGTCACCGCGGTGGTGGTGCCGACGCTGCTCTGGGCCGAGCTGGGCAACATCCTCATCTGGGTGGCCCTGGCCTCCTGCGTCGCCTTCGCCGCCGTGGGGTTCGCCGACGACTACATCAAGGTGGTGCGCAGGCGGAACCTGGGGCTGACGGCGCGGCGCAAGTTCGGGCTGCAGGTGCTGGCCGCCGCCGGCATCGGCGTCTTCCTGGTCTGGCTGTCCGGCCAGGGGCACTTCACCACCGACCTGTCCTTCCCGTTCCTGAAGAACCTGCGGCCGGACCTGGGCTGGGCGTTCGTGGCGGTGGTGGCCCTGGTGGTGGTGGGATCGGCCAACGCCGTGAACCTCACCGATGGGCTGGACGGGCTGGCCATCGGCTCGGTGGGAATCGCGTCGGGGACCTTCGCCCTGCTGTGCTACGCCGCCGGCAACGTGCGCATCGCCGAGTACCTGGCCATCCCCTACATCCGGGGCGCCGGAGAGCTCACGGTGATCTGCGGCGCCCTGGTGGGCGCCTCCCTGGGGTTCCTCTGGTACAACTGCAACCCGGCCGAGGTGTTCATGGGGGACGTGGGCTCCATGGCCCTGGGCGGCACCATCGGCACCCTGGCCGTGCTCACCAAGCAGGAGTTCGTCCTGGTCCTGGTGGGCGGGCTGTTCGTGGTGGAGGCGCTGTCGGTCATCCTGCAGGTGGCCTCCTTCCGCCTCCGGGGGCGGCGCATCTTCAAGATGGCGCCGCTGCACCACCACTTCGAGCTGGCCGGCTGGCCCGAGCCCAAGGTGATCATCCGCTTCTGGATCCTGGCGGTGATCTTCGCCCTCCTGTCCCTGTCCACCCTCAAGCTGCGGTGAGGAGGTGGGGAGCGCGGTGATGAGCCTGGAGTCGACAGCGCGGGGCCGGTCGTTCCTGGCGGGGGTGGAGCGCGCCGTGGTGGCCGGTTTCGGGCGCTCGGGCCAGGCGGCGGCACGCCTGCTGGCCGCCCACGGCGTGGCCTGCACCGTGGTGGACGCCCGCCCCCGGGAGGCGCTGGCCGCCGGCCTGGCGGCCCTGCCGGCGGGGACCGCCTACGCCGCCGAGGACGGGGCGGGCCCCGCACTGGCCGGCGCCGACCTGGTGGTGATCTCCCCCGGCATCGACACGCGCAAGCCCCCCTACGCCGGCGCCCTGGCCGCCGGCGCGCCCTTCCTCTCCGAGCTGGAGCTGGGGTGGCGCTTCGTGGAGGCGCCGCTGGTGGCCATCACCGGCTCCAACGGCAAGAGCACGGCCACCGCCCTCGCCGGCGCCCTGCTGGCCGGCAGCGGCCTGGATGCGCGGGTCTGCGGCAACATCGGCACCCCCCTGTGCGACGCCCTGGCGGAGCAGACCGCCGCCACCCGCTTCGTGGTGGAGGTGTCGTCGTTCCAGCTGGAGCAGGTGCGCGCCTTCGCCCCCGACGTGGCGGTGCTGCTGAACATCACCCCCGACCACATGGACCGGTACGACTCCCTGGCGGCCTACGCCGCCGCCAAGGAGCGGATCTTCACCGCCCAGACGCCGGCGGGCCGGGCCATCCTCTGCACCGACGACCCGGGCGCCGCCGCCGTGGCGGCCCGGCTGGCGGCGCGGGAAGGGGGGCCCCGCCGGGTGGCGGTCTCCGCCGCCCCGCAGGATCCGGGGATCGATGCCGCCTGGCCCGACGGGGAGCATCTGGCAGTGCGCCTGGACGGAACGCTGCGCCGCCCCGCACGCCGGGACGACCTGCCCCTGCCCGGTCCCCACAACCTGCTCAACGCCCTGGCGGCGGTGGCCGCCGCCCTGGCCGCGGGCGCCGGCGAGGCCGCCGTGGCGCCGGCGCTGCGCGCCTTCCGCCCACTCCCTCACCGCCTGGAGCCGGTGGGAGAGGCCGGCGGCGCCGCCTGGGTCAATGATTCCAAGGCCACCAACGTGGAGAGCGCCCGCATGGCCCTGCGCTCCTTCCCCGCCGGGCGGGTGGTGATCCTGCTGGGCGGCCGGGACAAGGGGGGGGACTTTGCCGCCCTGGTCCCTGACCTGGCGGACCGGGCCCACCGTGTCATCTGCCTGGGCGAGGCCGGCCCGCGCATCGCCGCGGCCCTGGCCGGGCCGCTGGCCGGACGGGTCGCGCTGGAGGTGGCGGCCGACATGGAAGAGGCGGTGGCGAGGGCGGCGGCCGCCGCCC
>JBFGDW010000252.1:0-5344 GCA_041580435.1 Candidatus Polarisedimenticolia bacterium
GAAGGCTCAGTCCTCCAGGAGTTCCCTGAGGGCGTCGCGCACCGCCTCCATCTTCACCTCGTGATCCGCCTGCTTGAAGAGGGGCTCACCCTCGGGCGAGCGGATGACGATGCCATGGAGCTGGAATCCCAGATCCTTCACCGCCTTCTTGGATTCCTCGGTGGTGGCGTCCACGTTGCGTCCCCTGACCCGGCCATCGAACTCCGTCTCGAGCCCGCTCACGGCGGGCTGCACCTTGGCGCAGATGGCTCAGCCAGGCAGGTAGTAGTAGATGACTTCCAGGCGGTTCTCGGCCGCCTCGGCCCCGTCCTCCGGCGCGGCGGCCAGCGGCGCGGCGGCCAGCGGCGCGGCCAGGGCCAGTGCGGCGGCGAGAACGGCGGGAACTGCCAGGACTTTCCAGGTGCCCATGGGACCCTCCATGCAGGGCCGCCAGTATAACACCCACCCGTCCCGGGCCGCGGGATCTGGTATCATGCGACCCTTCCGGATCCTGCTCCGGCGCGAACCATGAAAGGCAAGCGCACCACCCAGAAGACCCCCACGTCGGCGCCGGCGGCCGTGGCCGCCGAGGCGGCGGCGTCCCCCATCCTTCAGGCCCGGGTCCTGCTGGAGGTCTGCCCCCCGTCGGTGAGGGACAAGCAGAAGGCCTACGCCGTCCTGCGCCAGAGCTTCTCCTGCTACAACTCCTTCCACGCCGTCAGCGTCCCCGACCTGCAGGACGCCACCGAGTTCCAGCGCCGCCGCGACCGCGTGCCCAGCGAGGAGTTCGCCGCCTGGCTCCGGGACCTGACCCAGAAGCCCCTGGGGCTGTACAAGGTCAGCGTCTCCTGCACCCGGGGCGAGTTCACCGACTGGCTGGACCAGGCCAATGGGCTCGGGTGCAGCGACGTCTTCCTGGTGGGACCCGACTCCAGCCGCAAGGCGTACAAGAGGGGCGCCCTGGACGTGGGCAGCGCCGCCGTCATCGCCCGGGAGCAGGGGTTCCGCTGCGGTGGCATCATCATTCCCCACCGGCGGCGCCACTTCGCCGCGCGGCCGGCTTCCATGGACGAGGCGGAGCGGGTGCTGGAGAAGATCCGGGAGCACCAGCTCAGCTTCTTCACCACCCAGATCCTCTACGAGAGCGAGTGGATGTGCTGCCTGCTCCTGGACATGGTGCGCAACATCCCCAAGACGGACATCCCCAAGGTCTTCCTGACCTTCTCGCCCTTCGTCTGCACCGAGGACATCGCCTTCGCCCGCAACACACTGGGGGTGTACATCCCCGACGACGTGGAGCGGGCCCTGTGCGGCGCCCGGAGCATGCGGGAGGCCTCCATCTCCATCCTCCTGGGCGTCTGGGAGCGGATTGCCTCCTTCGCCGCCGCCATCGGCTTTCCTCCGGACAAGCTGGGCGTCAACGTGGAGTACCTGGACTCGCGCAACCCTCGCAACGTGGACGCGGCCTTCGAGCTGGCCGAGGAGTTCAGCCGCTTCCTGCGCCGGCGCTGAGGCGACGGGTCGGGCCGGCTTCAGGCCCGGCCCACCACGTAGCTGATCCAGGCCTCGTCGGCCTTCCCCCTGCGGGTCCGGCGGAAGACGCTGTTCCCCTCCAGGGTCTCCCGGTCGGTCCCCTCCCAGAGGACGTGGACATCCGAGAAGCCGGCCTCGGTCATCACCTCCTGCAGCTCGGGCAGCGTCCACAGGCGCCAGTCGTAGGTGAAGGCATTGCGGATGCGGGACCCATCCTTGAAGCCGAAGTGGATCCGGCAAAGGGTGTGGTGGGAGATGGGGTCGAAGACGGCCTGCTCCCAGATGTACATGAACCCGCCCTTGCGCTTCTGCTCGGTCAGCTCACGCTGCGCCGCCGGGCCCCCGTAGCTGTCCAGGAGCATGACGCCCCCGGGGCGCAGCCCGCGCCGGGAGCTGGCCAGGTAGCCGCGCAGGGCCTCCCGGGTCTTGAAGACGCTGTAGCTGAAGTTCATGGCGCAGGTGAGATCGGCCTGAGGCCGGTGCACGTCCAGGACGTTGCGCCGCAGCAGGGTGACCCGGCCCTGCTGGTGGGGCGTCAGGGCCGCCACGTTCCGCTCCCGGCCCCACCGGAGGGTCGGCCCGTCCAGATCGATGCCCAGGGCCTCGTTGGCCCTGTGGTGACGCACGAACTCGCAGCAGATGCGGGCGGTGCCGCAGAAGTCCTCCCGCAGCCGGCGCAGCGGCCGTCCGGTGAGACGCCGGTGGAGCCGTGCCATGAAGGGCACGTCCACGTCGGGCGCCTGGACGCTGCGCTCGTACAGATCCAGCTTGTCTGCGGTCCGGGCCGTGAGGGGCCGGCGCCGCCGCGGCTGTCCCATGGGCCTCCTTTCGGGCGGCGCATTATAGACCCTCTCGCCGCCACGGCCGTGCCGCGCCACCTCGCCCCGTCGCCGGCGCCGATCCGCTAGAATCGGCCCGAAAGGAAGCCGCCATGCAGGAGACCGCCCCCCGCGACCCGAAGGATCGCGCCCTGTCCGAGGTCGAGCGCCAGGAGCTGCAGGAGTGGCTCGAGTCGTTCGACTACATCCTCAAGCAGGGGGACCCTCAGCGGGCGGCCCGGCTCCTGCGCCAGCTCCAGCGCCGCGCCGCCGAGGCCGGCATCGCGCTCCCCTTCACCGCCAAGACCCCCTACGTCAACACCATTCCCCGGCATCAGCAGCCCACCTTCCCGGGCAACCGCGAGATCGAGCGGCGGATCAAGAGCATCATCCGGTGGAACGCCATGGCCATGGTGGTGCGGGCCAACCGGGAGGACAGCGGCATCGGCGGACACATCTCCACCTACGCCTCCGCCGCCACACTCTACGAGGTGGCTTTCAACCACTTCCTCCACGGCAAGGATCACGCCGACGGCGGCGACCAGGTCTTCTTCCAGGGCCACGCCTCCCCTGGCATCTACGCCCGGGCCTTCCTGGAAGGGCGGCTCACCGAGCGGGACCTGGAGAACTTCCGCACCGAGCTGCAGCCCGGGGGGGGCCTGCCCTCCTACCCCCACCCCTGGCTCATGCCCCACTTCTGGGAATTCCCCACCGTTTCCATGGGTCTCAGCTCCATCACCGCCATCTACCAGGCCCGGTTCAACCGCTTCCTGGAGGACCGGGGCCTCAAGGAGAAGACCGGGCGGGTCTGGGCCTTCCTTGGTGACGGCGAGCTGGATGAGCCCGAGTCCCTGGGGGCCATCACCCTGGCCTCCCGGGAGGAGCTGGACAACCTCGTCTTCGTCATCAACTGCAACCTGCAGCGCCTGGACGGGCCGGTGCGCGGCAACGGCAAGATCATCCAGGAGCTGGAGGCCGTCTTCCGGGGCGCCGGCTGGCACGTCATCAAGGTGATCTGGGGCGACAGCTGGGATCCGCTGCTGGAGAAGGATCCTGACGGCGTCCTGGCCCAGCGCATGGATGATGTGGTGGACGGCGAGTACCAGAAGTACGTGGTGTCCGATGGCGCCTACATCCGGGAGCAGTTCTTCGGGGTGGACCCGCGCCTGGCGCGGCTGGTGGAGCACATGTCCGACGAGGAGCTGCACAAGCTGCGCCGGGGCGGGCACGACCCGGCGAAGGTCTACGCCGCCTACCGCGCCGCGGTGAACCACTCCGGCGCGCCGGTGGTGGTGCTGGCCAAGACCATCAAGGGGTACGGCCTGGGCGAGGCGGGCGAGGGCAAGAACATCACCCACCAGCAGAAGAAGCTCAACGAGCAGGAGCTGCGCGAGTTCCGCTCCCGCTTCGGCATCCCCATCTCCGACGCCGACGTGGGCGAGGCGCCGTTCTACAAGCCGGCCGAGGACAGCGTGGAGACCCGCTACATCCTGGAGCGGCGCCAGAAGCTGGGCGGCTTCCTGCCCCTGCGCCAGGTGACGGCCCCGCCCCTGGCGCCGCCCCCCGCCGACCTGTTCGACGAGTTTTTGGAGGGCAGCGGCGACAAGCAGGCCTCCACCACCATGGTGTTCGTGCGCATCCTCTCCCGGCTCCTCAAGGACGAGAAGCTCGGGGACCTCATCGTGCCCATCGTGCCCGATGAGGCCCGGACGTTCGGCATGGAGTCCCTCTTCCGCCAGGTGGGGATCTACTCCCACGTGGGCCAGCGCTACGAGCCCGTGGACCGGGAGACCCTGCTCTACTACAAGGAGGCCACCGACGGGCAGATCCTGGAGGAGGGGATCACCGAGGCCGGCTCCATGTGCTCGTTCATCGCCGCCGGCACGGCCTACGCCACCCACGGCATCAACACCATCCCCTTCTTCATCTTCTACTCCATGTTCGGCTTCCAGCGCATCGGCGACCTGGTGTGGGCGGCGGGCGACAGCCGCTGCCGGGGCTTCCTCATCGGCGGCACAGCGGGGCGAACGACCCTCAACGGCGAGGGGCTGCAGCACCAGGACGGCCACAGCCACGTCCTGTCCTCCACCCACCCCCGGGTGGTCTCCTACGACCCGGCCTACGCCTACGAGATGGCGGTCCTGATCCGCGACGGGATCAGGCGCATGTACGTGGAGGGCGAGGACCTGATCTACTACCTGACGGCCTACAACGAGGCCTACGCCATGCCCTCCATGCCCGCCGGCGCCGAGGAGGGGATCCGCAAGGGGATGTACCGGCTTGAGCCTGCGGCCGGCGGCAAGCGCAAGCGGCAGGCCCGGCTCCTGGGCAGTGGACCCATCCTGAACCAGGTGCTGGAGGCCCGGGACATCCTGGCCGAGCGCTACGGCGTCGCGTCGGAGGTCTGGTCGGTGACCAGCTACACCGAGCTGTTCCGGGAGGCCATGGAGACCGAGCGCTGGAACCGCCTGCACCCGGGCCAGGACGCCCGGGTCCCCCACGTGCGCACCTGCCTGGAGCCCACCGGCGGCGTGGTGGTGGCCGCCTCGGACTACATGCGCAGTCTCCCCTACTCCCTGGCCCGCTGGGTCCCGGACCGCTTCGTGGGCCTGGGCACCGACGGCCTGGGGCGCAGCGAGACCCGGGAGCGGCTGCGCGACTTCTTCGAGGTGGACGCGCGCCACATCACCGTGGCCACCCTGTCGGCCCTGGCCCGGGAGGGGAAGATGGAGAGGGACGAGGTTCTCGGCGCCATGAACGACCTGGGCATCGATCCAGACAAGGCGGATCCGGCCCGATGCTAGACACGGAGAAGGGGTGGAGCTGATGGCCAAGGAGATGAAGCTGCCCGAGCTGGGCGAGAACATCGAGGCCGCCGAGGTCATCGCGGTGCTGGTGGCCGAGGGGGACAGCGTCGAGGCGGACCAGCCCATCCTGGAGCTGGAGACGGACAAGGCCACGGCGGAGGTCCCCGCCGCCTTCGCCGGGGTGGTGCAGACCGTCCACGTGAAGAA
>JBFGDW010000253.1:0-5292 GCA_041580435.1 Candidatus Polarisedimenticolia bacterium
GAGGACGCGCCCGGGCGCCGACGGCACGGCCGTGGCCACGTACTCCGGCGGGCAGGGCACCGCCGAGCCTGGACATCCCGTCAGGCCGCCGGGGGTCGTGCAGACGTGGTTGTAGGCGAAGGGCGTTCCCAGGACGATGCTACCGCGGTAGACCGTGTAGTCGGCCGCGCCATCCACCGGGTCCCAGGTGAACCGCCCCACCGGCAGCGCCTCGGCCACCAGCGTGCGGCCGACAGCCGAGGCATCGCAGAAGAAGGTGTGCGTGCTGGCTGTCGTGCCGTCACCGAGCTGGCCCATGTCATTGAGGCCGCTGGCGCACTTGCCACCTCGATACCTTCGCACGACGGTGTGATTCACGCCGCGGCCACCGCCACCGGTGAGATGCTCGGTGGCACCCTGCTGCGGGTAGACCTCGATGCCCGTGGGCAGGCCATCGCCCAGCTGGCCCTGGGCGTCCAGCCCCCAGCCGAACAGCATGCCATCGGCCCGCACGCCCACCGAGTGCCCGCCGCCGGCGGCGACATTCTGGATGTCCTGGAGCTGCCCGGGCGCGCCGCCGGGAGCGCGCACGTAGTCGGGGTACGAGCCCACCCAGAACGGCCCGGAATTGCCGTCTCCGAGCTGACCGTTGAGGTTGTCGCCCCAGGCCAGGACGCGTCCGTTCACGTCCAGTGCCAGGGTGTGGTGGTACAGCCCCACGTCGATGGCCGTGATACGCCCCAGCGTGCCCACGCCCCCCACGCCGGCCACAGGCGTCGGCGCCATCTGGTCAGGCCGCGGCAGGGGGTTGCTGCAGCGGGTCACCCCACCCCCGACGTGGGCGCAGCAGTTGGCGATCCCCAGCTCGCACTCCCCGTTGCGCCCCCAGGCCAGAAGGCTGCCGCTGGCCAGCAGCGCCAGGCTGTGGCCCCCGCCGCCGGCCACCGAGATGGCCTGGGACACGCCCGGGACCGGGCCGGGGAACTCATCGTCGGGCCCCGGCCCCCGCCCGAGCTGCTGGTTGGCGTTGGCGCCCCAGCTCCAGATCGAGCCGTCGTCCCGCAGCACCAGGTGGAAGTAGGTGCCGGCCGCGATGGCCTTGACGTCGTTGAGCACGCCGGCCCCGATCTGCAGCGGCCGGCAGACCTTGTCCGTGTTACCTGGCGGGCAGTCCTGGCCGGTTCCGGGAGGCAGTCCCATCTGCCCGGACTGGTTCTTGCCCCAGCCCCAAACGGTACCGTCGCTGCGCAGGGCCAGGACGTTGGAGGTGTTGGCCGCCATGGCGATGACGTTGTCGATCCGGTCGACCCGCCGTGGCAGGGAGTGGGGCGTCACCGTCCCGTCCCCCAGCTGCCCCTCGCCGTTGTCGCCCCACGACCAGACCGAGCCATCGGTGCGCAGGATGTAGCTCTGCTTCCAGGCGGCGGCCGTGGCCAGAAGGCTGTGCAGCGTGAGGTCGGGGATCCTGACCGGGGAGGCGACGGGAGATGAGCTGCCATTGCCGACCTGGCCGAGGGTGTTGGCGCCCCAGGCCAGCAGCCGTCCCTGGCTCTGAAGGGCCAGGCTGTGGAGATCCCCGGCCGCCAGGGCGGTGGCACCAGGCAGGCCGGTGATGGCGGTGATGAGCGCAGGCTCGGTCCGGTCGCTGCCGGGCAGGCTGGAGCCCAGGCCCAGCTGGCCCTCCACGTCGGCGCCCCAGGCATAGACGCGGCCCCGCGAGGTCAGGGCCATGCTGTGCAAGGCGCCGGCAGTGACGCGAACGGCCCTGTCCAGGCCCGTGGCCTTGCTCACCGCAACGGGCGAGAGCTGGTCTCCCGCCACGGCGCCGTTGCCCAGCTGGCCGCTGGGATCCCCGCCCCAGGCCAGGATGTCGCCGTTGCCCTCGATGCACAGCGAGTGAAGGCCGCCGGCGGCGATGTCGATGAAGGACCGGAAGGGATCGCCGGGAAACAGCTCGGTGGGAGTCAGCTGGGGCAGGTTCGTGCCGTTGCCCACCTGGCCGCGATCGTTGCGGCCCCATGCCCAGACACGGCCGCGCACGTCCAGGGCCAGGGTGTGCTCGATACCGGCGGCCACCTGCTTCACGTCCACGACACCGGTGATGTGAAGCGGGCTCCAGCGATCATTGACGGTTCCATCGCCCAGCTGCCCGTAGAAGTTGTCGCCCCAGGCCCAGACCTCGCCCGCGACGGTCAGGGCGAAGGAGGTCTGGCCGCCCGCGGCGATGGCGACCACGCGGCCGGCCAGGCCAGGGAAGGGGCTGATGGGCACAGGCAGGGAGCTGGCCATGCCCGTGCCGTCACCGAGCTGGCCCTGGGAGTTGTCCCCCCACGTCCAGACCACCCCGCGGCTGTCCAGGGCCACGCTGTGTCCGCTCCCGGCCGCCACGGCCACCACGCCTGTCATGCCGGTGGCGTTGCTGACGCGCATCGGCCGGTCCGAGAACCCGCCGATGACACCGCTGCCCAGCTGGCCGGCGCCGTTGTCGCCCCAGGCGTAGACCCTGCCGGCCGACACGAGCAGCGAGTGCTGCCCGCCGCCGGCGACCCAGGTGGAAGGGCGCGCCGCGCGGTTCTGGGAGAGGGCCCGCCGCTCCTGGGCCGCGGCGGTGCCGGTGGCCAGCAGCAGCGTGGCCAGGATGGCCAGCCACCAGCGCAGGGAGACGAGAATGGCCAGGAGCTGGCCGGGGTGACGGGAATGCAGCGTGCCGGGCATGATGACCTCCCTGGCTCCGCCTTTCGGAGCCCGCGACAGCGGCTCCCGGTGGTCCGGGGGGAGGCCGGCCGAGTTGTGGTTCCGGCGCGTGACGCCGGGCCCGCGCCGAGGCCGCGGGAGCCCGTGCCGTCCGAATCGCCTTGTTCCCTCTAGCCTAGATCCGGAGCGTGCTCAAGGCAAGCGAGGCTCACCTGGGCGCTGTCGCCACGGCCATCTCACCTCCCCAGCGTCGCCCTCAGCTCGTCGGCCCAGTTCAGGACGAACTGGAGGTGCTTGTGCTGGTCGACCTTCTCCGGCGCGCTGGACTGGAACACCACGAAGCGCTCCCCATCGGGAGCCAGGGCGTAGGCGTAGGTCGGGCCCGTGTCCTCGAACTTCCACGGCACCAGGGGCCGGGCCCGGCCGGCACGGAAGGTGGACCCCTCGGACTCCACGTCCACCACCTTGATGCTGTCCTCGGCCCGGAAGTAGATCTTGCTGCCGTCGGACGACCAGACGCCCCAGCTCCCACCACCCGAGGAGATCTGCCACTTGCCCCGCCCCTGCACCGGGCGGACGTACACCTCGAACTGGCCGGACTCGTTGGACGAGTACATGAGCCAGCGCCCGTTGGGGGAGAAGCGCACGGCCCCTTCGATGAAGCTGGTCTCCAGGAGCAGGGCCGGCTCGGGCTCCCCCTCCAGGTTCACCAGGCCCACGTCCCAGTTCCCGGCCTGGCGCTGCATGTAGGCCAGGAGCCGGCCGTCGGGGGAGATGGATGACGGATAGACCTCCTTCTCCAGGGCCAGGACGGGCTCGATCTCCCCGGAGCCATCGGCTGGCTTGCGGTAGATCCCCTGCCGCCCGTCCACCTCGGTGGCGTAGTAGACGAACAGCCCATCGGGCGACCAGACCGGCTCGGTGTCATCCACGTCGGCGAAGGTCAGGCGCGTGGGGACCGCCCGGTCCACGTCGTAGACCCAGATGTCCTCCTGGCCCTCGGTGAGGATCTGCAGGGCCAGGCGGCTCCCGTCCGGGGAGAAGGCCGGGTTGCGATAGAAGCGCTCCTCGTCCCACAGCGGCTCCATCGATCCCTCGCGGTCCACCCAGGACACCTTCCAGCCGTACAGGCCCGCCTCCCCGGTGGTGTAGACCAGCTTGCCGTCGCTGGAGGTGCTGAACTGGGCGCTGCCCTCGGGCGATCCGAAGGTCACGTTTTCCACCACCGGGACGGACGAGCCCGTGGCCTCCATCCGCCCCAGGTCGAAGGGGATGGCGAAGAGAGAGCCTGCGTTGGCGTAGACGACCTGACCCTGGCCCTCCCGGCCGGCCACGTAGATGCCATAGGTCCCCCCCTGGTGGACCACCCGGCGCTGCCCGGTGGCCAGCTCCAGCACCTCGATGCTCGCCTGCTCGAAGTTGGATGTCCGGGTGTGGGAGGTGAAGATCAGCCCCTTGCCCCCAGGGAGCCATTGAGGCCATCTGTGGGTGACCTCCCCCTTGGTCTCGTCCAGGGTGGTCAGGGGCCGGGGCTCGCCGCCGGCCGCCGGCACCTGCATGAGCGGGCTGGCCGGGCTGGGGGCGAAGACGATGGTCCCATCGGGCCCCCAGGTGGCACCCCGGGCCCGCTCCACGTCGCAGAGCTTGATGGGGGTGCCGCCGGTGACCGGGACCTTGCGCAGATCGATGGGCGTGACGAAGCCGACCCACTGCCCGTCGGGAGAGAAGAAGGGCTGATAGGGCCGGCCCTGGCCGGTCCCCTCCACCAGGAGACGGCCGTCCCACTGATCCAGGGCCTGCACGCGGATCTCGCTGCGCGTGCCGGTGGTCAGGGTGTAGACCAGCGTCGCGCCGTCGGGCGCCAGCACGGTCCCGGCCCCGTAGCCCGTGAACAGGGTCTGCCCCTCGGGGAGAGGCATGGCCAGGCGCACCGGACGGCGGGGGGGATCCGGTCCGGGCCGCAGGACCAGGACCGTTGCAGCCAGCGCCGCCGCCAGCACGCCCGCCACGGCCCAGGGGAGCGTGCGCCGCCATGCAGGCGCGGACTGCGCAGCCGCCGTTTCCTCCCGCGCCACCGTGTCGGCCGCCTGCGGGTCTGCCAGGTAGTGCTCGATGGCGATGCGGAACTCCCCCACGTCGCGCAGGCGCTGGCGGGCGTCCTTCTCCAGGCAGCGCTCCAGCAGGCGCCGCACCGGCGCGGGCGTGTCCCGGGGGAGATCATCCCAGACCGGCTCGCGGGCCAGCACCGAGGCCAGCGTGTCGGAGACCGTGTTCCCCCGGTGCACGCTCTTCCCGGTGAGCATCTCCATCAGGACGACGCCCAGCGCCCAGACGTCGGCCCGCCGGTCGGCTGCCTCGCCCCGCGCCTGCTCCGGGCTCATGTAGGCGGCCGTTCCGAGAATGACTCCGGCATGCGTCGCGGCCCGGACCATGGTCGGGGAATCGGAGAAGTCTCCGTCACCCTCGTCGGTTTCGAAGGCTTTAGCCAGACCGAAGTCGAGGACCTTGGCCCGACCATCCTCGTCGACCATGACGTTCGCCGGCTTGAGGTCGCGGTGAATGATCCCCTTCTCGTGAGCGGCATCGAGAGCGCCCGCGACCTGATTCGCGACCTCGATC
>JBFGDW010000254.1:0-5220 GCA_041580435.1 Candidatus Polarisedimenticolia bacterium
AGCAGCGCCCGGGTGTAGGGGTGCAGGGGATTGCGGTAGAGATCCTCCGCCGGGGCCAGCTCCACGATCCGGCCCACGTACATCACCGCCACCCGGTCGGAGATGTGCTGCACCACCGACAGGTCGTGGGCGATGAACAGGTAGGTGAGCCGCAGGCGCTCCTGCAGCTCCACCAGCAGGTTGAGCACCTGCGCCCGCACCGAGACGTCCAGGGAGGAGACCGGCTCGTCGGCGATGATGAGCTTGGGGGACAGCGCCAGGGCCCGGGCGATGCCGATGCGCTGGCGCTGGCCGCCGGAGAACTCGTGGGGGTAGCGGCTCCGCACCCCCGGGTCCAGCCCCACCATCTCCAGGAGCTCGGCCACCCGGGCCGGACGCTCCCGGCGGGGCACCAGCCGGTGGATGATGAGGGGCTCGGCCACGATGGCGCCCACCGTCATGCGCGGGTTGAGAGAGCCGTACGGGTCCTGGAAGATGATCTGCATCTCGCGGCGCATGGCGCGCATGCGGCGCCGGGACAGGGCCAGCAGGTTGGTCCCCTCGAACAGGACCTCGCCGGCGGTGGGCTCGATGAGGCGCAGGATGCACCGGCCCAGGGTGGTCTTGCCGCTTCCCGACTCCCCCACCAGCCCCAGCGTCTCGCCCCGGTAGACGGTGAGATCCACGCCGTCCACGGCCCGGAGCCAGGCGTGGGGCCGGCCCAGCACGCCGCGGGTCACCGGGAAGAGCTTCTGCAGGCCCCGCACCTGCAGCAGCGGCTCGCCCGGCTGCGGCCGGGGCGCGCCGGCGCGCGCGGGCTCAGGCGCGGGCATCGCCCCTCCCGTCCCGATCCAGCGCCGGGTCAGGCGGCAGCACGGCGTCGGGCTCGCCGCCGGAGTGGTACTTCTCGCAGGCGGCCACGTGGCCGGGTCCCACCGGCAGCAGCGGCGGATTGCGGTTGTGGCAGGCGTCGAAGACATCGGGGCAGCGGGGGGCGAAGTTGCAGCCCGGCGGCAGCCGGGCCAGGTCGGGCACGACGCCATCGATGGCCGGGAGGCGCCGGCGGCGCTGGGTCTCCGGGTCCCGCCCGGGCACGGGGACCGAGCGCAGCAGGCCCACGGTGTAGGGGTGGCGCGGGCCGGCGAACAGGTCCCGCACCGGCGCCTCCTCCACCTTGCGGCCGGTGTACATGACCGCCACCCGGTCGGCCACCTCCGCCACCACGCCCAGGTCGTGGGTGATGAGCAGCACCGCCAGGCCCCGCTCCCGTCGCAGCGAGTCCAGCAGCTCCAGGATCTGGGCCTGGATGGTCACGTCCAGGGCGGTGGTGGGCTCGTCGGCGATGATGAGGGAGGGGTTGCACGACAGGGCCAGGGCGATGAGGACGCGCTGGCGCATCCCGCCGCTCATCTGGTGGGGATAGTCGCGGACCCGGCGCTCGGGATCGGGTATGGCCACCACCCGGAGGAGCTCCACGGCGTCGGCCATGGCCGCCTTCCAGCTCTTCTTCTGGTGGACCACGATGGTCTCGGCGATCTGGTTGCCCACGGTGAAGACCGGATTCAGCGAGGTCATGGGCTCCTGGAAGATCATGGCGATCTCCCGGCCGCGGACCTGGCGCAGCTCCTTCGGCTTGAGGGTGAGAAGGTCACGGCCGCGCCAGAGGATGCGCCCCGACACGATGCGCCCCGGCGCGGCCACCAGGCGCAGGATGGACAGGGCCAGGACGGTCTTGCCGCAGCCCGACTCGCCCACCAGGCCCAGGACCTCCCCCTCGTCCAGGGTCAGGCTGACCCGGTCCACGGCGCGCACGGGCCCCTGGGGCGTGTCGAAGACGCTGACCAGGTCGTGGATCTCCAGCAGGTGGCTCACGGCGCTTCCCCAGGCCGCCCCGGCCCGCGGCGGGGCCGGCCTCCCGGGCCCGCGGCGCGGGCCGCCGGCTCAGACACCGGCGGCGGCCTCGTGGTGGCGGCCGAACACCGTGCGCAGGGTGTCGGAGATCTCCCCCAGCGTGGCGTACGCCTCCACCGCATCCAATATAGGCTCCAGCAGCGCCGTGTCTCCCCGGGCGGCCTCCTCCAGCCGCTTCAGGGCGCGCCGCGTCGCGTCGCCGTCCCACTCCGCCCGCACCGTGCGGGTGCGGGCCACCTGGGCCCGCTCCAGCTCGGGGTCCAGGGTCAGCAACCCTGCCGGCGCCTCCTCCGCTCCCTCGGCGCGGAACCGGTTCACCCCCACCACCACCGCCTCCCCGGCGTCCAGGGCCTGCTGGGCCCGGTAGGCCGCGTCGGCGATCTCCCGCTGGATGTACCCCGTCTCCAGGGCCTTCACCGCCCCGCCCATGCGGTCGATCTTCTCCAGGTACTCCAGGGCGCCCGCCTCCATGGCGTCGGTGAGCCGCTCCAGGTCGAAGGAGCCGCCCAGGGGGTCCACGAAGTCGGCCACGCCGCTCTCATGGGCCAGGATCTGCTGGGTGCGCAGGGCCAGGGTGGCCGCCTTGCGGCTGGGCAGCGCCAGGGCCTCGTCCATGCTGTTGGTGTGCAGGGACTGGGCGCCCCCCAGCACCGCCGCCAGCGCCTGCACGGTGACGCGCATGAGGTTGTTCTCGGGCTGCTGGGCCGTGAGGGTGGAGCCCGCGGTCTGGGCGTGGAAGCGCAGCTTCATGGCGTCATCCTGGGTGGCGCCCAGGCGCTCCTTCATGAGGCGGGCCCAGAGGCGCCGGGCGGCCCGGAACTTGGCCACCTCCTCCAGGAAGTTGGAGTGGGCGTTGAAGAAGAACGACAGCCGCCGCCCGAAGCGGTCCGGCGACAGGCCTGCCGCCTTGACCCGCTCGGCGTAGGCGAGGCCATTGGCCAGGGTGAACGCCACCTCCTGCACCGCCGTGGAGCCGGCCTCGCGGATGTGGTAGCCGGAGATGCTGATGGGGTTCCAGCGCGGCAGCCGGTCGGCGCAGTAGATGACCGTGTCGGTGACGAGACGCAGCGACGGCCCCGGTGGAAAGATGAACGTGCCGCGGGCGGCGTACTCCTTGAGGAGGTCGTTCTGCACCGTGCCGCGCAGGGAGCGGGGATCGACCCCCTGCTTGCGGGCCACGGCCACGTAGAGGCACAGCAGGATGGGGGCGGTGGCGTTGATGGTCATGGAGGTGGAGACCTCACCCAGCGGGATGCGGTCCAGCAGCACCTCCATGTCGGCCAGCGAGTCGATGGCCACCCCCACGCGCCCCACCTCGCCGGCGGCCATGGCGTGATCCGAGTCGTACCCCATCTGGGTGGGGAGGTCGAAGGCCACCGACAGGCCGGTGGTCCCCTGCTCCAGCAGGTAGCGGTAGCGGCGGTTGGACTCCTCCGCCGAGCCGAAGCCGGCGTACTGGCGCATGGTCCAGTGCCGGGCCCGGTACATGGTGGGCTGCACCCCGCGGGTGAAGGGGTACAGCCCGGGAAAGCCCAGGCGCTCCAGGTAGGGCTCCCCGGCGCCGTCGAGGGGGGTGGCCAGGGGAGGGATGTCGATCCCGGAGGTGGTGGAGAACTCCTGCTGCCGCTCGGGGACCGCCTTCAGGGCCGCCTGGCGCGCGGTGCGCTCCCACTCGGCGCGGGCCGCCTCCAGCGGGGACGCCCCTTTCCTGTGTTTTTTCGCCACGGCGCGATTGTTCCACGCGGCCCGGCGGGAATCAACGCGGAACCCCTTGACAAGCTTCGACTACATGCGTAGTATTACGCCCGTAGTCGAAACCGATGGCGCTGCGAGGCGTTCATCCATGACAGGGAGGCTCCATGAGCCACGATCACCACCTCAGCGAGCTGCAGCTGGCGGTGATGCGGGCCCTGTGGCGGCGCGGCGAGGCCAGCGTGGCCCAGGTCCACGAGGAGCTTGAGCCGGAGCGCGGCCTGGCCCCCACCACCGTCGCCACCCTCCTCTCCCGCCTGGAGAAGCGGGGCCTGCTGACCCACCGCACCGACGGGCGCGTCTACATCTACGCCCCCACCGTGAGCGAGCAGGAGGTGCGCCGCTCCATGGTGGCCGACCTGACCGCCCGCCTGTTCCAGGGAGACGCCGCGGCGCTGGTGAGCCACCTGCTCAGCAGCCGCGAGATTGCCCCGGGTGACCGGGAGCGGGTGCGGGCCCTTCTCGAGGACCTGGACCAGGACGGGGAGGATGATCATGCCGACTGACTCCATCGCGGGCGCAAGCCTCCCCTGGGCCGTCCTGGCCTGGCTGCTGACCTACCTGTTGCACAGCACCGCCCTCAGCCTGCTGGCCTGGCTGGCGGCGGGCCCCCTGACCGGGGCATTCCCCCAGGCCCGTGAGATCTTCTGGAAGGTCGCCCTGGTGGGCGGCCTGATCACCGCGTCGCTGCAGGCCGGCGTGGGGATCACGCCCTTCGGCGGACGGATGGAGCTGCCCGCGGCGGCGCCGGTCACGGCCGGCCCGGCCGGGGCAACCTTGCAGGACATCAGTCCATCCTCCCCCTTGTCCCTCCCGCCGTCCGCCAGGCGGACCGCCTCCCGGGAAGAGGCGGCCGTGAGTGTGCCGCACGCGGCGCACCTGCCGTCCGGCGCTCCCGGCTCCGGGCTTGCCCGGCGCCCGGGCGCTTCCGGACCGCCGGCGGGCCAGACGGCCGCCGCGGCCGGGGCCAGCTCCGTTGCCTCCTGGAGCTGGCTCCTCCTGCTGCTGGCCGTCTGGCCTGCCGGCGCCCTCTGGGGACTGGCACGCCTGGCCCGCGGAAGGCGCCGCTACCTCCAGTCCCTGGGCACCCGCCGTCCCGTGACCGATCCGCGGCCGCTGCGCCTGCTGGCGCGACTGCGCGTCGCCGCCGGCATCCAGCGGCCGGTCCGGCTCACCTGGTCGGCCGGGCTGGGAAGCCCGGTGGCCCTGGGCCGGGACGAGATCTGCCTGCCCCCCCGTGCCCTGACCGATCTCAGCCCGGCGCAGCAGGAGGGGATGCTGGCTCATGAGCTGGCCCACCTGGCGCGCCGCGACCCGCTGTGGCTCCTCACCGGCGGGCTGGTGGAGTGCTGCTTCTTCTTCCAGCCGCTGCACCGGCTGGCCCGGCTCCACCTGCAGGAGGCATCGGAGTACCTGTGCGACGAGTGGGCCGTGCGCCACACCGGCCGCAGCCGCTCCCTGGCCCGCTGCCTGGCCCGCGTGGCCACGTGGCTGGAGGCGCCGGCCCGCCCGGCCGCAGCGGCCTCCATGGCCCGGCTGGGCTCGCCCCTGATTCGCCGCATCCAGCGCCTCCTGGAG
>JBFGDW010000255.1:0-5219 GCA_041580435.1 Candidatus Polarisedimenticolia bacterium
CGAGGGCGCGGGACGACAGAGACTGTCCTGGAGCGCGCGCCGCGGCCGGCCACGGCGCGTTTGGGGTCCCACCAGGAATGCAGGAATCAGCGGCCGGCTTGCGCCCGGCCCGGACGAGAGAGAAAGTAATACGAAACTAGTGCGCCGTCAAGCCCTGGGCCGAAAAAAGTCGGAGGGCCGCGGCGCGGGCCCTACTCCGGCTCCAGCTTCAGGGCGGCGGAGTTGATGCAGTAGCGCTGGCCGGTGGGGGCGGGCCCATCGGGGAAGACGTGCCCCAGGTGGGCGTCGCAGGCGCCGCACAGCACCTCGGTGCGGGTCATGCCGTGGCTGGTGTCCACCTCGGTGCGCACCGCGTCCGCAGCCGCCGGCGCCCAGAAGCTGGGCCAGCCGCTGCCCGAGTCGTACTTCTCGCCGGAGCGGAAGAGAAGCGCGTCGCAGCAGACGCAGCGGTAGGCGCCCGGGTCCTTGCAGTCGTGGTAGACGCCCGAGAAGGGGGGCTCGGTCCCCTTGCGCCGGGTCACCTCGAACTGCTCCCGGGTGAGCTGCTCGCGCCACTCGGCCTCGCTCTTGCGGACCTTCTCGCTCACAGCACCGACTCCCAGTTGACCTCGTCACCCACAGCGATCTCGCCGTCCTCCAGCACCTCGCCGAAGGCGCCGCCGTTCCAGCCATGCTGGAGCGCCTCCCGCAGCCCCGGCAGCGTCTCCTCCATCAGGTTGCAGGGCTTGGTCTCGCCCCGCACCCGCAGCCGGCACCCCCCTACCCGCAGGATTCGCTCCCGGCTCTCGGCCAGCCGCACGCCGCTCACGAGCAGATTCGCCCGGCGCGCGCTGGGGTCCAGGCGGCCCCCCAGGCGGGCCATGATCTGCTCCCAGACCTCCCGCGCCATGAGGGTCACCTGGCGACGCCCCCCCTGGTCGGCGTTCCCCTCGAGGCCGGCGCCGGCCCTGAGGGCGGCCCGGGGGACCGGGTCCATGGGGCCGCCATGGGCCCGCTTGATCCAGATGGCCTCCAGCTTCCCGGACTGGGGCATGGAACGATCCTCGGCAATGCCGTCACGGCATGACGCCGTGCCGGAACGGCAATTCTAGCAGCCCTTGTGGGGACTTTTCGCGCAGGACGCGGTGCGGGACACCGGTCGACAAGGGGCCGCGTGGCTCCCCCACGCGGGGCGTCGGGAGCCGGGAGCCTCAGCCGGCGTCGCCGCCGCGCCGCCGCAAGGCCCGGATGGCCCCGACGCTGGAGAAGGTGGACACCAGGTAGGGGACCATGACCGTCAGCCCCATGCGCAGCAGGCGCGTCCCCCCCACCTCGCCTCGCAGCAGGGCGTCGCCGTGGTTGATGGCAATGAGCACCGCCCCCACCACCACGGCGTAGCCCAGGGCCCGCCGACGCACCGCCGGCTCCAGGCTGACCCGCAGCCACTCCCTCATCGTGCCGCCCTTTCCCTGACCGACCGGAGCCACGCCGCAAGGCCCGATCTCCGGAAGCCAGCCGGGTCCCAGGGAGCCCCGGTCAGCTCCGGCTCGTGCCCCGGCGCCGGGACGTAGACCAGCGCCGGGCGCCGGGTGCCGCGGCAGACCACCTCCACGGCGCGCCGCGTGAAGCCGTCCCCCTCGTAAGCGTCCAGCGCCGCCAGGTCGGCCTCCGACAGCCCCTCCCACCGGATGCCCGCGGCCCGGACCCCCGGCCGGGGCGCCAGTCCGGGGTACGGGGCGCCCCGCACCTGCAGGGCGGCGTGGTCCTCCAGGGCGGCCGGGCGCATGGGGGGGCGGCGGTTCAGCACCGCCTCCATCACCTCAGGGAAGATCAGCGTGCCGTAGGCGAAGAGGTCCATTCCCCCGGAGGGTACAATCCCCCCATGGCCACCGCCGCCCCCGTCCGCTACCAGCCTGTCATCGGCCTGGAGGTCCACGCCCAGCTCCTGACCAGGAGCAAGCTGTTCTGCGGCTGCGCTGCCGCCTTCGGCGCCCCGGCCAACACCCACGTCTGCCCGGTCTGCCTGGGGCTGCCCGGGGCGCTGCCGGTGCTCAACGACGGCGCCGTGGAGATGGCGGTGCTCCTGGCCCTGGCCGCCGGCTGCGACGTGCAGGAGCGGTCGTTCTTCGCGCGCAAGAACTACTTCTACCCCGACCTTCCCAAGGGGTACCAGATCTCACAGTTCGATCGCCCCTTCGCCGTGGGCGGCCGCATCGACTTCGAGGTGGACGGCGAGCCGCGCCAGGTGGCGCTCCTGCGCATCCACATGGAGGAGGACGCCGGCAAGTCGCTCCACGACGGGTTTTCCGACTCGGACCGGTACACCTACCTGGACTTCAACCGGGCCGGCGTGCCGCTGTGCGAGATCGTCACCGAGCCCGGGCTGCACGCCCCCCAGGAGGCCCACGCCTTCCTGGTCAGGCTGCGCTCCCTGCTCACCTACCTGGGCGTCTGCGATGGCAACATGGAGGAGGGCTCCATGCGCTGCGACGCCAACATCTCCCTGCGGCCGGAGGGGAGCCGCACGCTGGGGACCCGCACCGAGCTCAAGAACCTCAACTCGTTCCGCAACGTCCAGCGCGCCCTGGAGTACGAGATCGCCCGCCAGCAGGAGGCGCTGGAGGCAGGGGAGGAGGTGGTGCAGGAGACGCGGCTCTACGACGCCGACGCCGGCGTCACCCACCCCATGCGCGGCAAGGAGGAGAGCCACGACTACCGCTACTTCCCCGAGCCGGACCTGCTCCCCCTGGTGATCCCGCAGGCGCGGGTGGAGGCGATCCGCGCCGGGCTGCCCGAGCTGCCGGCGGCGCGCAAGCGCCGCTTCCGGGAGGAGATGGGCCTCCCCGAGCCGGTGGCGGATCTCCTCACCCTGGAGCGGCCCACCGCCGACTACTTCGAGGCGGTGGCGAAGGGCTGCGGCGATCCCCGGGCCGCCGCCAACTGGATCACCGGCGATCTCACCCGGGTGCTCAAGGAGCGCAAGCTGGATCTGTCCGCCTCGCCGGTGCCGGCGGAGCGGCTGGCCGCCCTCATCCGCCTCATGGCCGACGGCACCGTCTCCGGCAAGATCGCCAAGGAGGTGTTCGCCGCCATGGTGGAGGAGGGGAAGGAGCCGGCGGACATCGTGGCCGAGCGGGGGCTGGCGGTGATCAGCGACGAGGACGAGCTGCGGGCCGTGGTGGAGAAGGTCCTGGCGGACAGCCCCGCCCAGGTGGAGCAGTACCGGGCGGGACAGACCAAGGTGTTCGGCTACTTCGTGGGGCAGGTGATGAAGGCCACCGGCGGCCAGGCCAGCCCCAGGCTGGCCAACAAGCTGCTGCGGGAGGCCCTCGATCACTGAGGCGCCCCCTTGCGAGCGGGGGCGGCCCGCCTGTGCGCCCGTGATGGCCGCCTGCCGCCGGGGGTTCGCCGAGAGCATGGCCCTGGTGGCCGGGCTCCTCGCCGCGCTCCTGGCCGCCGCGGCGCCGACCGCCGCCCTGGAGCTGCCCGCCGGGTGGGAGACCCGGGAGGCCGAAGGGCTGCGCATCCATCACCGCCCTGGTGACGCCTCCCTGGCCGCGGGGCTGGTGCGCAGCGGCCCGGCGGTGCGCCGGCGCCTGGCCTCCCTGCTGCAGGCCCCCGGTGGCCCGCCGGTGGACGTGGTCCTCATCCCCGCCGGCGAGGACGAGGGGCGCAGCGATGCCCCCCTGCCCCGGGCCCCCGACTGGGCCGCCGGCTTCACCGTGGCCGGCTCCGGCGTGCTGTTCGTGCGGGTGCGGGCCCTGGGGGTGTACCCCGACCGGGACCTGACCTCGGTCTTCGCCCACGAGCTGGCCCACGCCGAGCTGGGGCGCCTGGCCGGGCCGGGGCGGCTCCCGCGCTGGTTCGAGGAGGGGACGTGCATGGTGCTGGCCCGCCCCTGGGATCTGCGGGACACCTGGTCGCTGACGCTGGCCCTCCTTTTCCACGACAGCGGCAGCCTGACCCGCCACCAGGGGGGGTTCCCCGAGGAGGGAGCCGCCGCACGGGCCGCCTACGCCGAGTCGTTCGCCTTCGTGTCGTGGCTGGCCGAGCACGGCGACGGCGCCGCCGCCCTGGGGCGCGTGGCGCGGCGCACCGGCGAGGGGCGCTCCTTTGCGTCGGCCTTCGCCCTGGAGTTCGGCATGACGGTGGAGCAGGCGCTGGCGGCCTGGCGGGCCTCGGTGGGGCGCTGGGTGCGCATCGGCTCCATCCTCACCGGCACCACCACCCTGTGGCTGGTGGTGACGCTGCTGGTGCTGGCCGTCTGGATCCGGCGGCGCCGGCGCACTCGTGAAATCCTCGCCCGCTGGGAGCTGGAGGAGGGGCCCGATGGGGTCCCGCCCGGGCCGGTGGAGCCCCGCTAGAGCAGGCGGCCGATGGCCTAAGATGCCTGGTCGATGATCCGCTTCGATGCCGTCTCCAAGGTCTACCCTCCGGGCCACCAGGCCCTGGAGGAGGTCTCCTTCGGCCTGGAGCGCGGCGAGTTCGCCTTTCTCACCGGCCCGTCGGGGGCCGGCAAGTCCACCCTCATGAAGCTCATCTACCGGGAGGAGCGCCCCAGCGCCGGCCGCGTCCTGGTCACTGGCCGGGATGTGGGGGACCTGCCCGCCGCCGAGGTGCAGCGGCTGCGCCGCCGGCTGGGAGTGGTCTTCCAGGACGGGCGCCTCATCCCGGGCCGGGACGTGTTCGAGAACGTCGCCTTCGTCCTGCGCGCCGTGGGCCTGGCGCCCAGGGCCCAGAAGGAGCGCACCCTGGCGGTGCTGCGCTGGGTGGGTCTGACCCACAAGATGCGCGCCTACCCCAGGGAGCTGTCCGGGGGCGAGCAGCAGCGGGTGGCCATCGCCCGGGCCGTGGCCGCCGACCCCGAGGTGCTCCTGGCCGACGAGCCCACCGGCAACCTGGACCGGGATCTGTCCCTGGAGATCATGGAGATCTTCCGCCGCATCAACGGCCGCGGCACCACCGTGCTGGTGGCCACCCACGATCCGGTGCTGCTGGAGACCTTCCCCCGGCGCATCCTGCACCTGGAGCAGGGCCGGCTCAGCGAGCGGGCGCCGGCGTGACCTTGCGCCTGCTGGCGGCGGTGGTGGCCGACGGCGTGCGCGGCCTGCTGCGGGGCCGCGGCCGGACCCTGGCGGCGGTGCTGGTCATCGCCCTGACCTTCGGCGTGGCCGCCCTCTGCCTGCTGGCCGCCGAGAACCTGGCCGCCGCCGTGGCGCGCCACCGCCGCCCCGGCGTGC
>JBFGDW010000256.1:0-5185 GCA_041580435.1 Candidatus Polarisedimenticolia bacterium
CGGCGGCCCGGAGGCGGCGCTGCTGGTGCGGGAGGGGCTGCTCGAGCCGCCGCCCGCTCCGGGCGAGGCGGCCTGGGCGGCGCGGGTCTCCCACCTGGAGGCGCTCTCCTGCCTGGGCCGGCTGGCCGAGCGGCTGGGGAGGAATCCCCTGGCCGAGGTCCGGGTGGTGGGGGCCGGCCCGGGAGGGCTGCGCACCGAGAAGCGCGGCGAGATCCCGCTGGCGCCGGCGCCGCTGCTGTTCGCGGCGACGCCCTCGGGGCCGGCGCCGGTGGGGCGCCTGGCCCTGACGCGCCACGAGCCGGTGCTCATCCATCTGGACGGCCAGGGGCGCCTGGACTACCTGGAGGCCATCCGCCCGTTCCGCAGCCTCAGCGACGACCGCTTCTCCACCCGCGCCAGCTGGGAGGTGCAGGTCTCCCGGGACGAGCTGAGCTCGCGCCTGTCGCGGGTGCTGTCGTTCGGCGAGCTGCAGGACCTGCGTGTCGTGCGGCGCGGCGTCTCGGGCCGGGTGGCGGAGCTGGAGGTGGTGGGCAGCCAGGGGACGGCGCGCCTGGTGGGCTTCAACGTGCGGGTGGCGCTGCGGCTGGACGAGACGCTGTTCACCATCGAGCGCCAGCGGGACCCCCAGGGGCGGATCACCGGGTTCGTCTTCGCCGGGCGCGGCTGGGGGCACGGCGTGGGGCTGTGCCAGGTGGGGGCGTTCGGGATGGCGGTGCGCGGCGCCGACCACCGCGCCATCCTGGCCCGGTACTACACCGGCGCCCGCCTGGAGAAGCTGGCGGGCCGGCCGGATCTCCTCGCCGGCCCGGGGGACCCGCCGGCCCCATGAGCACCGCCCCGGCAGGAGGAGCGGGGGAGGGCCGCGGCGGGCGCTGGGACCCTCCCGGTCTGGGCCAGCGCATCGGCCTGCTCCTGGTGGTGGCCCTGATCATCCTGGGGATCGCCGCCGGGGTCCTCGGGGGACGGCCCTGAGGGGAGGCGGGCGGTGAGCGGGCCTCCTCTCATCGTGGTGCTGGGGCCGACGGCGGTGGGGAAGAGCGCGCTGGCCATGGACCTGGCGCGCCGCCGGCGGGGGGCGATCCTGAGCGCCGACGCCATGCAGGTCTACCGGGGCTTCGACCTGGGCACCGCCAAGCCGGGGGCCGGGGCGCGGGCGGAGATTCCCCACTACCTGGTGGACATCGCCGACCCGCGCGCCGACTTCTCCGCCGGCGACTTCGTGCGCGCCGCCGACGCGGCCCTGGCCGAGGTCCGCGCCCGGGGGCTCGCCCCCATCCTGGCCGGCGGCACCGGGCTTTACGTCCGGGCCTTCCTGCGCGGCCTGTTCGCCGGCCCGCGGCGGGACGCCGGTCTGCGGCGGCGGCTGGCCGCCCTCAAGGCCCGGGGCGGGCCGGCGCGTCTGCACCGGCTGCTGGCACGCCTCGACCCGGGAAGCGCCGCGCGCCTGCCGCCGGCCGACACCCAGAGGGTGGTCCGTGCGGTGGAGGTCTGCCTGCTCACCGGCCGCCCCTTCTCCGACCACCTGGAGCAGGACGCCGGCGGCATCTGGGCCGGCGGCGAGCGGCTGGAGGTGCGCAAGATCGGCTTGAAGATGGCCCGGGAGCGGCTGGTGGCGCGCATCGAGGCCCGGGTGGCGGCCTTCTTCGCCGCCGGCCTGGTGGACGAGGTCCGGGGGCTTTTGGCGGCGGGCGTGCCGCCCACGGCCAACGCCTTCAAGGGGATCGGCTACCGTGAGAGCCTGGCGGTGGCCCAGGGGAGGATGGACGAGGCCGAGGCCCGGGAGCGGACCCTCGTCGCCACCCGACGCTATGCCAAGCGCCAGATGACGTGGTTCCGGCGCGAAAAAGACATAAACTGGGTCGACGCCGGCCAGGAGCCCGGGGAGGTTCTCAGGGCCGCCGAGGAGTGGCTGCGCTGAAGGCAAGGAGCGGGGAGAGTCCCATGGAAGAAGGCTCGGCACCGAACATCCAGAACGACTTCTTCAACCAGGCCCGCCGGGAGAAGCGGCGGGTGGCCGTGTTCCTCAACAGTGGCAAGCGCCTCACCGGCCGGATCCGGTCGTTCGACAAGTTCACCATCCTGCTGGAGACCAGCCAGGGGGAGCAGATCATCTTCAAGCACGCCATCGCCACGGTGGGGCCCAGCGTGCCGCCGCCGTCCCAGCGGCCCCGGGAAGGGTTCCGGAATCGCATGGAGATGGACGCTGCCGCCCGCCAGGCCGCCCCTGAGGGGGGCGAGGGGGAATGAACCCCCCCGGGGGGGCGTTGAGGTCGGCGGCAAGGCGGAAACGTGATAAAAAAGAGTGTTCCCACGGAGGCCCTGACTCGATGAACACCTTCAAAACTGCCTGCCTGCGGCCCGCGGGCCGCCTCTTTGCCCTCGTTCTGCCCCTCCTGCTGGCCGGTGCCCCGGCCCTGGCCCAGGACGCGCCCGTCATCGCCGACGGGCTCGGCGCCTACACCGAGCGTGTCCCCACCGGCTTCATCAACTGGGGCGAGGGGTACGCCGAGGTCCGTGTGGAGGCCATGTTCGACACCGCCCGCTTCGGAGCGAGCCACGCCAAGATCCGCGCCATCGAGGACGCCGAGGCCAAGTCCGACGAGGCCCTCTACCGTCTCCTGCGCGGCATCAACGTCACCGGCGACCTGCGCATCGCCGGCAACCAGCAGATGGAGGCGGCGCTGCGCGAGGTGGTGCGCAAGCAGCGCAGCATGGGGGACAAGAAGTACGCCGACGTCTCCATGTGGGCCAACTTCCAGGTGCCCCTCTACGGCAAGAAGAACCTGGCCCAGTCCATCCTTGCCGCCGCCTGGGAGGCGCCGGCCACCGGGTCCCTGGGCGCGGACGGCAGCGGCTCCCACACCAGCGTCGTGTTCGACGCCAGCGCCACCAGCCTGCAGGCGGCCCTCTTCCCCCGCTTCCTCAGCGAGGAGGGGGAGCTGCTGTTCGGTCCGGGCAACTACGATCCCAAGGCCATGGACCGGGGATCCCCCGCCACCTACGTGGTCCGCTCCCAGGAGACCGGGAAGAAGGCCGGGCTCCCCAAGGACCTGGCCAAGGAGTTCGGCGACAATCCGCTGGTGGTGAAGGTGGGGAAGATCGGCGGCGATTTTCTGGCCGACATCGTCCTGCGCCCGGAGCAGGTGGAGGCGTTGCGCCAGGCCGGGGCCGGCTCCCTCATGGCCCAGGGGAAGATCTTCATCCTCCAGACCGGCTCGGTGGACACCACCAAGACCAGCGTCACCAAGAACTAGGGACCGCCGGCCGGCCGCCGGGCGGGGGAGGGCGCCTTGGGACTCACCATCCCGAACCAGCTGACCCTGTTCCGAATGGCCCTCATCCCGTTCTTCGTGGTGGCCGTGCTGTACGGACGGCCCCAGTGGGCCCTGGGGCTGTTCGTCATGGCGGGGCTCACCGACGCCCTGGACGGGCTGGTGGCCCGGCTGGCGGGGCAGCGCTCGGCCCTGGGAGCCTTCCTGGACCCCATGGCCGACAAGCTGCTCATGACCGCGGCGTTCGTGGTGCTGTCCCTGCCGCCCATGGCGTCGCTGCCCCAGTTCCACCTGACCAACCGGCTGCCCATCTGGCTCACGGTCCTGGTCATCGGTCGTGACGTGCTCATCGTGCTGGTGGCGCTCCTGTTCAACCTGGCCCTCAACGTGACCCGGTTCCCCCCCACCTTGCCAGGAAAGGTGGCCACGGGCGTTCAGGTGCTCACCGTGTCGCTCTTCCTGCTGTTCAACGCCCTGGGGGCCGATTCGCCGGCCATGCGCACGCTCTCGGTGACGGCCTGCCTGGTGGCCACGGTGGGATCGGGGTTCCACTACGCCTGGTACGCCGCCAGGCGCCTGGCCGCCGACACCGACGGCGCCGCCTGACCCATGTCCGTGGCGGCGGGGACCGGCCTGGCCGGGGACGACCTGGAGCTGGGCGGCGTCCTGGAGCTGCTGGCGGCGCGGACGCGCACGGAGCCGGGGCGCGCCGCGGCCCGGGGGCTGGCTCCCGCCTCCAATCCGGACGACGTGGCGCTCCGGCTGGAGCGTCTGCGTGAGATGATGGCCCTGGAGGCCTCCGGGGAGGCGCCCACCCTGCCGCCGCTGGAGGATCCCGCCACCGCCCTGGACCAGGTGCGGATCCCGGGCGGCGTGGCCGAGGGGGAGGCGCTGCGCCTGCTGGTGGCGGTGGCGGAGGCGGGTGCGGGCCTGGCCCGGCACCTGCGCGGGCAGCGGGAGGCGGCGCCGGGCCTGGCGGAGCTGGCCCGTGAGCAGCCCGACCTGGAGCCGCTGCGGCGCGCGGCCCGGGGCGTCTTCGCCGAAGACGGCAGCCTCCAGGACCGGGCCAGCCCGGAGCTGGCGGCCATCCGTCGCCGGCTGGCCACCGCCGGCGAGCGGCTGCGGCGGCGCATGGCGTCGTTCCTGGAAGGGCCCGAGGCGGAGCGCTACCTGCGCGACGAGTACGTCACCCAGCGCAACGGGCGCTTCGTCATCCCCGTGCGCGCTGATTCCAGGGACGCCGTGGAAGGGATCGTCCACGGCGCCTCCACCTCGGGGGCGACGCTGTTCGTGGAGCCGCTGGAGACGGTGGGCCTCAACAACGACCTGGTCCGGCTCCAGGAGGAGGAGGCGGCCGAGGTGCGCCGCATCCTGGCGGAGCTCAGCGCCGCCGCCCGGGAGGCGGCCCCGGCCCTGGAGGCGGCCAGCCGGCTCATCGCCCAGGTGGATCTGCTGCTGGCGGCGGCCCGCCTGGGGCGCGACTTCGACGCCCGCCCGGCGGCGCTGGCGGCGGCCGGCGAGCTGGAACTGGACGAGGCCCGGCACCTGCTGCTGGAGGCGCGCCTGCGCCAGGCGGGGGGCTCGGCGGTGCCCATCTCACTGGCCCTGTCTCCCCGGGAGCGGGTGCTGGTGGTGTCCGGGCCCAACACCGGCGGCAAGACCGTCGCCCTCAAGACGGTGGGGCTGGCGGCCCTCATGACCCAGGCCGGCCTGCCGGTGCCGGCGCGCCGGGCGGTGCTGCCGGTGTTCCGGCAGGTGCTGGCCGACATCGGCGATCACCAGTCCATCGCCGAGAACCTCTCCACCTTCTCCAGCCACATCACGGCGCTGGTGCGCATGTGCCGCGCGGTGGCCGGGCCGGCGCTGGTGCTGCTGGACGAGCTGGGGACCGGGACCGATCCCGAGGAGGGGGC
>JBFGDW010000257.1:0-5153 GCA_041580435.1 Candidatus Polarisedimenticolia bacterium
AGCAGCGCCAGCCCGAACCCCTCCTGCCGCGACGGCAGCACCAGCAGGTCCCAGCCCGCCAGCACGCCTGCAGCGGAGGGCACCTCACCCAGGAATCGAATGCGGTTGCCGAGTCCCAGTGTCCGGGCTCTCGCCTCCAACGCCTGGGCGACCTCGGCGGGGCCCCCGGCGATCTCCAGGCGGACCCCCTCGGTGCCGGGGCGGGCCAGCGCCTCCAGCAGCACGTCCAGCCCCTTCTCCTCCACCAGCAGGCGCCCTAGGAAGCCGGCCACCAGCGGCCGCCCCGCGGGGGGCGGCGGCACGCCATCCAGGCGGCCGGTCTCGATCCCGTTGGCCACCACGCCGATGGCGTCGGGGGCCAGCCCCAGTCGCGCCGCCCGGTCCGCGGCCACCGCAGCCGAGACGGCGATACGGGCCCGGGCCCTCCGGCTGGCAGCCCCCTCCAGCCGGTCATGCCACAGAGGCCGGTCCCCGGCCAGGGAGTGGTAATGCACCGCCAGGGGCACGCCGGCCCAGCGGCACGCCCAGTCGCCGGCCACGGTGGCCCGGAACAGGTGCGCATGCAGCAGCGATGGCCGCCGGCGCCGCAGCTCACCCAGCAGCCGCAGCACCGGGCGCGGGTCTCCCTTCCCACGCCCTCCCAGGGCGGTCACCGGGATGCCCACGGATTGAAGCTCGTCCCCCACCGGCCCCCATCCCTTCAGGGCCAGCACCGACGGCTCCACCCCGTGGCGGCGGGTGGCGGGGAGCACGTCCACCAGGAGCCGCTCCGCCCCCCCCCGGGTGAGTCCCACCAGCAGGTGGACCACCGGCCGAGGCGCCGGCGCCGTCATACCGCCCCCCGGAAGCCCAGCCGCGCGACCACCAGCCGCAGCGCGGCCGCCGCCTCGGGGAGGCGCAGGGCCCAGAGCAGTCCGCCGTAGGCGGCCAGCCCGGCGACACCAGCCGCCGCCAGACGCAGAAGCCGTGAAAGCAGCGCCTCCCCGGCCAGGGGCGGCGAGGCGGCCACGGCCCCCGCCGCCAGGGCGCAGGCAGCCGCCGCCACCGCGGTCTTCACCGCCAGCGCCTGGAACGAGCGGTCCCACAGGCGGCCCACGCCGCGCCGGCCCATCTCGCGCCGGAACGGCCGGGCGATGAGCAGCGTCCAGAGCCCCAGGGTCAATGAAGTGGACAGGGCGATCCCCACCGCCCCCAGCGGCCCCATGAGGAGGGCGTTGAACACCAGGTTCAGGAGCACCCGCCCCACGCCGCACGCGGCCACCACGCCGGTGCGCCCGGCGGCGTAGAGGGCGATGTTGATGACGTTGCCGACCCCCTGGAAGATCAGGCAGAGCGCCAGCGCCGCCAGGGCGTGGCCGGTGAGGAGCGTCGCCGCCGGGTCGAAGCGGCCGCGCTCCAGGAGCAGCGCCGTCAGGTCCTGGCTCAGGACAAGCATCAGGGCCGTGGCGCCCCCCATGACCAGCACCATGCTCTTCAGCCCGAAGGAGAGGGAGCGCTGCAGCGCCGGGCCGGCCCCTGCGGCCACGTCGTCCGCCAGCCGCGGGAACAGCACGGTGCAGAAGTTGGTGCTCAGGAGGATGACCGGGATCCCCCACAACAGGCTCGCGTAGTAGAGGGCGGAGACGGCGCCCGGCGGCAGGGTGGAGGCCATGGCCCGGTCGGTGAACAGCACCGCCTGATCGATGACCGCGGCGGCCAGCAGCGGGAGGAACAGGGCGAGATAGGACCGCACCTCCGGCGCCGCCGGATCAACCGCGGCCCGCGGCACACCGCGTCGCGCCGCCGCCCTCCCGGCCAGCACCGCCAGCTGCGCCAGGGCGCCCAGGGCCATGGCCGCCGCCACGCCCCGGATCCCCAGGCGCGGGGCGAGCCAGGCCAGGGCAGCCAGCACCACCACCCGCTCGGCCATCCGGGCCGCCTGGGGTGCCAGGAAGCGGCCGCGCACGTGGTACAGGCCGGTGGCCAGGACTCCGCCCCCGGTCGCCCACAGGAAGATCCCCAGCCAGGGCATGAGAGCCGCGGCCTCAGCCTGCTGGGCCGCGCTGAAGCCGTAACCTGCCCACGCCGCCAGGGTCCCTCCCCACATCGCCAGCAGCCCCGCCGCCGCCGCCAGCACCAGGAGCAGGAGCAGCATCAGGTTCAGCGCGCGGCCATCGGCGGCCGCCGTCCCATCGGCCTCGCGCCAGCGGGCATAGAGGGGAATGAAGACCACCAGAAACGAGCCGGTGAGAAGCGCCACCACCAGCTCGGCCACCGACACTCCCACCACCAGGGTGTCCATGGCCGCCCCTGCCCCCAGCAGCGCCGCCAGGAGCATGTGCCGGCCCAGTGCCAGCCCCTTCTCGGCCAGGGTCATCAGCCCCATGGCGCCGGTGGTTCTGACCGTCGCCCGTCTCACCGCGCTCCCCCCCCGGTTGCCGGCCGGCGGGCCACCCAGGCCCCGTCCACCAGCCAGCCGCGGCGCACTGCCGCCCGCAGCAGGCCGCCGGCGCCGGTGGCGCGCAGTAGGGCCAGCGCGGCGCGGGCCCAGGGACGGCGGGGGCGCGCGGCTCCCGCCAGCAGCTCCTCCAGGCGGGCCAGGCGCCGCTCCACCGGGCTGTCCACGATCTCCAGGCCGGCAGCTGCCAGCAGGGCTCGCGCCCGGCGCGGTGTCATCTCGTGCAGCGTGGCCAGGAAGGAGGGATCGCGGCCGCGCAGCGCCAGCCAGGCCCGGGCCAGCGGCCGGGGAGTGCGCGGCGGCAGGACGACCTTGTAGTGGCGCTCCACGAACCCCAGCGCGTTGGGGACGCCCAGGTAGAGGAGGCCACCGGGCCGCAGGACGCGCGCGACCTCCCGCAGGACAGCCAGCGGATCCTGCACATGCTCCAGCACCGAGCAGCAGGTGACGATGTCAAGGCGACCATCGGCCAGCGGCAGCCTCTCCCCCTGCGCCGCCAGCAGGCAGCCGCCGGCCGCGCCGGCCCGCTGCAGGCGGTGGCGGCTCAGCGCCAGGGAGGCTGCGTCAGGCTCCAGGCCCACCACCTCGGCGCCGCGCCGCCGCGCCTCCAGGAGCAGGGAGCCCAGGCCGCACCCCAGGTCCAGCAGCCGCCGCCCCGCCAGCGGGATCCAGCGCTCCAGGTGATCGGCCACCGCCGCGTACTCCCGGGATTGATCCTCCAGGAACCGGGCGGGCTCCTGGCGCAGGAGGCGTGCCGGGAGGATGCCGGTCCACATGGCCCGGATCTGCGCCTCGGCCAGCCGCTCCTCCAGGCTGGGCCCGGGCGGCGCCGGGCGCGCCCCCGCCGGCAGGTGCTCCAGGTAGAGATCGACGACCTCCCGCGCCATCCGCCGCGCGTCGAACCGCTCCCAGGCCCGGCGCCGTCCGGCCTCCGCCAGTCTGCGTGCCAGCTCCCGGTCGGCGGCCACCCGTCCCAGGGCACCGGCCAGGGCGGCCGGGTCCTCGGGCGGCACCAGCAGGCCGGTGACGCCGTCCAGCACCACGTCCCGCAGGCCATCCACCTGCGTCCCCACCACCGGCAGGCCGGCGGCCATCCCCTCCACCGCCGCCAGGCCGAACCCCTCCCAGCGCGAGGGAAGGACCAGGAGGTCGAAGGCGGGCAGCAGTGCGGGGACATCCTCCCGGGCCCCGGCGAAGACAACGCGCCCCATCAGGTCCGGACGCGCCGCCCGCTCCTCCAGCCGGTGGCGCCAGGGCCCGTCCCCCAGCAACACCAGACGGATCGCGGCCGGACTGCGGGCCAGGGCCTCCAGCAGGACGTCCACCCCCTTCTGCTCCGCCAGGCGGCCCACGAACGCCACGCGCAGCGGCGCCTCTGCCCCGGGGGAGTGCGCCGCGCCTGCCGCGGCCCTGCCCGGGCCTCCTGCTGCCCGCAGAAGCGCGTCCAGGCGCCCGCGCGCTGCCGCCGGCGTGACCTGGTGCCGGAACGGCTCCAGATCGATCCCGTTGGGGATGACCACGAAGCGCGCCGGATCCAGCCCCTCCCCCTGCACCAGGAAGTCGCGCACCGCGGCGGAGACCGCCACGGTGGCGGCGGTCCGGCGCTGGGCGGCCCGCTCCCAGACCAGGAACGGCCCGCGCTTCCAGCCCGGGGCCACCCGCCACGGGTCGGTGTTGTGCCGCGTGGAGATCACCACCGGGACCCGGCCCGCCGCCGCGAAGGGGCCGTACAGATCGGCCAGGTCCAGATGGGTGTGCAGCACGTGGTAGCCCGCGGCCAGCAGCCGCCGGAGACGGAGGAACGCCAGCGGCGCGATCTTGCGCCCCGCGCCCAGCTCGTGAACCGGCAGGCCGGCGGCGCGGAAGACGGGCGCCAGGGGGCCGCCCCGGGTCAGGGCCGCCACCTCCACCCGCAGCCCCAGCCGCATCTGCTCCCGGGCCAGGGTGAGCACCAGCCGCTCGGTGCCGCCGCCACGCAGGGTGGTGATCAGGTGCAGGACGCGCAGCCCTGCGCCTGCGTTCGAGCCGGGGCGCGCTCCGGCCTGCCCGGCCGCTCCCGGCACCGTAGCGTCCGGCGCAGCCGGCGACTCCAGCGGGCGCGGGTCAGGCTGCATGCTGCCCTCCCCGGGGCCGGGCCAGCAGGCCGCGGTACAGATCCGGGTGCGCGGCGACCATCCGCTCCATGCTGAACCCCGAAGCGGCCTGGCGGCGCGCCGCCTGCCCCATCCCGGCGGCGAGCCCGGGCTGCTGCAGCAGCTGGTCCAGGGCCGCCGCCAGCCGCTGCGTATCGCCGGCCGGGACCAGCAGGCCGCAGCTTCCATCCCCCCCCGCCACCACGTTGCCGCCCCCCCTGGTGGCCACCCCCGGCAGGCCGGCAGCCATGGCCTCGGCCAGGGCGTTGGAGCATCCCTCCGCCCTGGAGGCCAGCGCGAAGATGTCGAAGGCCGCCAGCAGCGGGGCCGGCTCCGTGCGAGCCCCCGCCAGCACCAGCCCGTCGCCCACTCCCAGGCGCGCCGCCTCGGTCCTGAGGTCATCGGCCAGGGGACCCTCCCCCACCAGCACCAGGTGATCGCCGGGACGCGCGCCGCGGCGCGCGGCGAAGGCGCGCAGCAGCGTCATGGGATCCTTGATGGGCTTGAGGCTGGCCACCGAGCCGATGACCCGCGCCTCCGCCTCCAGCCCCAGGGCCGCGCGCGCCTGGCGCCGGAGCGCCTCC
>JBFGDW010000258.1:0-5136 GCA_041580435.1 Candidatus Polarisedimenticolia bacterium
AAGGCGCTGCCGCTGCTGGGGCGTCCCACCGGGCTGCTGCGCGGCGACTTCCTCTTCCCGCTGTGGGCTCTGTGGCGTCCCGCCGACGCCTGGTGGTGGCTGGTCCTGGCGGCCCTGCCCCTGGCCGGGCTGGCCGCCGCCGTGCAAGGCGCGCCTCGGCGCGTTCCCGCCCCGCTCTTCCTGGCGGCGACGGCGGCGGCGGCCGCCAGCTTCTGGATCGCCCTGAGCCTGACCAACGGCGGCTTTCCCGAGGGCCTCGTCTGGCCCTTCCTCCGCGATGCGGACTACTACGCCGACGTGGCGCGGTTCGACTCGCTATCCGGGATCTGGTCGGGCTACACGGCGCGCCAGGAGGGGCTGTCCCTCCACGGGCAGACCCATCCGCCCGGGGCGGTCACCGTCCTGTGGGCGCTGGACCGGCTGGCCGGAGGACGGCTCACCTGGGTCTGCCTGGGGGTCGTCTTCCTGAGCACGCTGACGCTGCTGCCCCTGTGGGCCTGGGCCCGGCTCCACCTGCCGGAGCCGCAGGCCCGGCGGGCCGTCGTGCTGTGGAGCGTGACGCCCGCCGTGGCCCTCTACGGCGCAACCTGCATGGACATGGTGTTCGCCGTGCCGATGGTGATGGCCGCCTGGCTGTTCCAGCGCCGTCTTGTGGAGCAGGCGCGTGAGGTGGCGGCAAGCGGGGCGCCCCCGGCCGGACCGTGGCGGGACGTGACGGCCGGGACGCTGTCCGGCCTTTGCCTGGGCATGGGGCTGCTGTTCACCTTTGCCGGTGGCGTGCTGGCGCTGGCGCTGGCGATCCAGGCGGCGGGGCGCGCCCTGGCTGTCCGGCGCGCCGGCCCGCTCGTGCTGCTGGCCACCGCCGGTGGCGCGTCGATCCTGGTGCTGGCACTCAGCCGCCTGGCGGGGTTCGACTGGCTGGCCTGCCTGGCTGCGGCCATGGGCCTGGACGCCGCCGTGGCCCCCTCGTTTCTCTCGGTCCGCTACTACCTCCTGACCCGCCTCATGGGCGCCCTGGACTTCCTGGTGATGAGCGGCGTGGCGCTGGCACCGCTGTGGCTCGGAGCCCTGGGGCAAGAGACGCTCGCTTCCCGTGCAGGCGTGGCCACGGCCTCGCCCGGGGAGTCGCCAGCCCGTGCCGGGGATGGGATCCTGCTGGGCGCGAGCCGGTCGGCGCTGGCCGCGGCGAGCCTCTTCCTGCTGGCCGGAGCCTTCAAGATCGGCGAGACCGGCCGGATCGGCCTGTTCCTGCTGCCCTTCGTCCTGCTGCCGGCGTGCCGGCGGCTGGAGCGGACGGAGCGTCCAGGGCGGGGCAGCCTCGTCCTGGCAGCCTGGGCGGCTGCCCAGGCGCTGCTCATGGAAGCGTTCCTGGACACCCGCTGGTAGGCCGGCGGCGCCTCAGGGAGCCCGGCGCCGCCAGACCACCAGCCGGTCCTCCTCCCCGGCCTCGAAGTCGACGGCGTAGCCGGCCTGCAGGAAGGCGTGGAGGCGGGGGAAGCGCTCGATGGCGTACGCCCCGTCCCCGAACAGGTGGTCGTCCGCGGCGTCCACCACGAACAGCGGCCGCTCCCGCTCCAGGTCCTCCATGAGGAGGTCCCAGGCGCCGGGGACGATCCAGCCGGTGGTGTCGTCGTCAGGGGCGGCGCGCTCCCAGGGAACCAGGCCGGTGAGGAAGGTACAGGTGACGAAGCGGGTGGCGGGGACGCGCCGGGCGTAGGCATAGACGTGGGGCCGCTTGCCCCAGACGAAGATCCGGTCGTGGCGGGTGCTGCCTTCCCGGATGTGGCGCGCGGCGGCGGCGGCGAGCCCGTCGCGGCCAGGCCAGGCCAGTGGGTCGGCCGCCTCCAGGATGGCGCCCGAGACGACCCACGCCTTGAGGCGCGCGCCGGTGCGCCACCAGGGGCGCGTGCGCAGCTCCAGGGCCATGGCGGCGACGAGCACCACCGCCAGTGCGGCGGTGGCGGCCCGGCCGGCGGACAGCCGCCCCAGTCGGCCCAGGGCCAGCCCGGCGGCGGCGGCGAAGAACGGCAGCGGCAGGGCGAAGTAGTGGGAGAAGAAGCGCAGGCCGGTGAACAGGGAAAGGGTGAGGGCAACCGCCGCGAGCCCCACCAGGACCATCTCGGGGCGGCGGTCATGGACAGGGTCGACGGCTGCACTGCCGCCGGAGCGACGGGAGCGCCAGACGGCGGCCGCAGCCAGTCCCAGGCCGGCGAGCCCCAGCGCCGATGTCGCCGGCACCGGCAGCAGGAAGTGCCGGGCAGCGGCCAGAGGGCTGGCCAGGAGGCGGAGCCAGGTCACCCGGGTGGCGGCGATGTAGTAGTTGACGTTGTAGCCGTGGAAGCAGAAGAGGAAGACGGCCAGGTGTCCGGCCCAAGCGTAGAGAGCCACCACCAGAGCCACCGGCAGGAGGAACCCGGCGGAGAGGACGGCGGCCGCGGCCACCGCCCGCTTGGTGGGTCGCCCCCGCCAGGCCACCGCCGCCGCCTCACCCGCCAGCAGCACCGGCCACAGGATGCCGGCGTTCTGCCGGCAGAGGAATGCGGCCCCGGCCAGCAGCCCCGCCAGGGCCGACAGCCGGAGATCTCCCCTGCGGGAGCCGAGCGCCGCGCACGCCACCGCCACGGCGGCGGCCCCCGCCGCCGCCGCCGGCACCTCCGTGTTGAGCGTGCCACCCACCGACGGCAGCGCGGCGGCGTAGAGCGCCGCCGCCCAGGGGGCCCCCCGGCCGGCGCCCAGCGCCAGGGCCAGGAGCCAGACCAGCGCCGTGGTGCACAGGGCCAGGGCGACCCAGGCCAGGGCCACCGCCGCCAGGTTGTAGGGGCCCGTGGCGGCGAACAGCCCCTGGAACAGCGCCATGGCCAGTGGCCCCTTCTCGATCCATGCCGCGGTGTAGGGGAGCGCGCCCTCGGCGTTGGCGCGCGCGGCGGCGGCGGCGTACAGCAGGACATCCACGTCGCGGGCCTGGTAGAAGAGCCCGGGAAGCCAGCCCGCCAGCAGGACTCCAGCCAGCGCCGCGGCGCCCAGGCGCGCGCCGCGCGTCACGCGTCCCCCGGCCCGGCGCGCAGCGCCCCGGCCAGGGCGGCCGCCATGAGGGCATGGCCGCGTTCTGAGGGGTGCACCACGTCGGCAAAGTAGCTCTCGGGCCCGAACCAGAGCTCCAGCACCCGCGCCGGCTCCTCCACCCCGGCCACCAGGTCCCGCTGGGCGCGGGCCAGCAGCGCTTCCACGTCCACGAGCGGCGTGCCGGTGCGGGCGGCCACCTGGGCGATGAGGGCGTTGTAGCGCGCCGCCACCGGCTGGTCGCGGTAGCGGAACAGGGCGGTGGAGAACAGGTCCATCTCGCAGGGGTGCGCCGGGTCGGGCGCCGGGCGCGCCGCCGCCTCGCCGGCGGCCACCAGGGCTGCTGCCGCCTCGTCGCCGCGGCCCGCGCGCTGCAGGATGTAGGCGCGGCCGTAGTGAAAGGCCGGGCGCTCATGCATCCAGGCCGGCAGCGCCTGCCAGATCTCCAGGGCGGGCTCCGCCGGCCGCGCCGGCAGCGCCAGCACCGCGGCGGTCTGCTCCCGCAGCGCCGCGCCATCGGCCTGGATGGCGGCGTCCCAGGCACGCCAGTCCGCCTCGTGGGCGTCCGGGGCGGGGACCGGGCAGGGAAGCAGTGGATTGAGGGGGCGCCGGGGATAGGTGGCCAGGACCGGGCGGGCTCCCGACCGGCGCACCGCCTCCACCAGCCCCTGCAGGCGCCGGGCGAACTCCTCCTCGGGGACGCGGCGAAGGACGCCGGTGGCGTCCCGGGCCTCGTGGGGCGACGCCACCCGATCCCGCACCCCGCCCAGGGCACCGGCCAGGCGCCGGTAGAAGGCGCTCCGCCCCAGCGCCCGTTGCAGCCCCCCGGTGGCGCCGCCGGGGGCAGACCAGGGCTGGCGAGCGTCGGTGCGACCGGTGGCCATGCCGTAGTCGTTGGCACCCAGCACCAGCACCACCACCGCGGGGGAGAGGGGCAGGACCTCGCGCTCCAGGAGGCGTCCGGCCTGCACGGTGGAGTAGCCGGTCTGGCCGAAATTCAGCACCAGCGGCGCGGGCTCTCCTCCCACCGCGAGCAGTCCCGGCAGCAGGTCACTGAAGCGATCCTCCTGCCGCACCTTCCAGCCGAAGGTCGTGGAGTCGCCGAGGCAGGCGATGAGGGGGCGGCCGGGAACCGGCGCGGTGGGATGCGGGCCATCCCTGAAGCCCGCCGCGTTGGTGTGGACCCGCTCTCCGAACAGGACGACGTCCAGGTTCGGGCGCATGCGCCAGAACAATCCAGGGTCGGGCTGCCAGAACGCCTCGTTCCCCTCCAGCAGCTCCGGGTTGGCGCCGAAGCGCAGAGCGGGCTCGGCCTCGCCACGGCGGCCGGGCCCGGGAAGCAGGCGGGCGCCGGCCTCGGCCAGCAGGAGGAACAGACAGAGGGTGATGAGGGAAAAGAGCAGCCGGCGGGGGGCGCGCATGGAGTCAAGCTAGGAAACACCGGCCAGGGGCGCAAGGGGGTGCGCCACCGCCGTGCATTACAATGATCTCCGGCGTGAAGAGGCCTCCCCAGCGGTCCCCGTCCTGCCGGTGTCCGTATCCGCCGCCGGCCGCGCAACCGGTTCTCTGATCCGCCATGCCCGAGCTGCCCGACGTGGAGGTGTACCGGGAGGCGCTGGAGGCCCGGGTCCAGGGCCGGCCGCTGCTGCAGGTCCGCCTGGCCAGCCCCTTCCTCCTGCGAACGGTGAAGCCGCCCCTGGAGCAGGCCCACGGGCGCCGGGTGGCCGGCGTGCGCCGGCTGGGGAAGCGGCTGGTGCTGGCCCTGGAGGGGGATCTCTTCCTGGTGCTGCACCTGATGATCGCCGGCCGGCTGCAGTGGCGCCCGGCCGGGGCGGCCGTGCCGCGCCGCCTGGGGCTGGCGGCGCTGGACTTCGAGGCGGGCACCCTGATCATCACCGAGGCGGGCTCGAAGAAGCGCGCCTCCCTCCACGTGGCGTCGGGGGCGGACGGGCTGGCCGTTCACGATCCCGGCGGGCTGGAGGTGCTCGAGGCCAGCGAGTCGGATTTCGCCGCCGCCCTGCGGCGGGAGCGCCACACCCTCAAGCGCGCCCTCACCGATCCGCGCCTGTTCAGCGG
>JBFGDW010000259.1:0-5126 GCA_041580435.1 Candidatus Polarisedimenticolia bacterium
GCGGACGGGACCATGGTCTACTCCACCGACACGGGCCTGTGGCGTGTCGACGGAGACGGCGGAACACCGGAGCAGCTGACCACCATCGACATCGATGCGGGGATCAGCGGCCACCATTTTCCCGGCCCGGGTCCTGATCCCTCGCAGATCATCTTCACCCTGACCACCGACTCTGGACGGCACGCGGCGCTGCTCGCGCTGGAGGACCGCACCTGGAAGATCCTGAAGAGGCATGCCAGCGACGCCAGGTACGTGCCCAGCGGGCACCTGGTGTTCGCCCGCGGCGCGGAGCTGTTCGCCTCGACGTACGATCCGGACGGCCGGGGCGATCCCGGCGCCGAGACACCCCTCGCGGCGGGCATTCACACCGTTCCGGGGCTGAGCGGGGCCGTGGTGCACGTCTTCGCCACCTCCCGCACGGGTCTGCTTGGCTACGCGCCGGCGGCGGACCCGCCGGAGCCCGATACGCTTTTGTGGGTCGATCCGGCAGGCAAGGAGGAGGCCATCGTCAGTGGGCCCGGCTACTGGATGCACCAGCGCCTCTCGCCTGACGGCACGCGCATCCTGTTCAACCGGCTCATGAGCGACGGCATGATGGATCTCTATATCCACGATCTGCGCCGGGACCATACTGACCTTCTCACGCGACGAGGCCATGCCTACGACGCCGAGTGGAGCCCCGACGGCCAGGCGGTGGCCTTCGCGGCGCTGGACAACCAGGGCCGGTCCATCTACGTGGTCCCCTCGGACTTCAGCGGGCCAGCCCGGAAGGTGATCGCCGGCACCGACGCCCGCCCGCACTTCTCCCAGTGGACCCGAGAGGGCTCCACCTTCGTCCTCTTCGACCGGTCCTCCCGGGGTGGCATCTGGACGGCGAGGGCGGACGGCCAGGGGGGCCTGACCGAGCTGATCAACACGCCCCTGGGTGAGGGGTGGGCCATGATCTCGCCGGACGGCCGGCTCATCGCCTACGTGGGATTCGAGGGGGAGCGCCAGGACGTGTACGTGCAGCGCTACCCGGACCTGGGCCCCCGCCTGCGCGTGTCGCGGGACGGCGGCGGACAGCCGCGCTGGGGGCCCGGCTCCCGGACGCTCTACTTCCGCCACGAGGGCAGGATTTTCAAGGCCAACATGGAGGTCGCGCCGACGCTACAGGTCACGTCGGTGGTCATGCTGCCGCTGGAGGATGGGTACGATACCGCCGCCAGCGGCCACCAGCATTACGATCTATCCCTGGATGGCTCCCGCTTCCTCATGGTGAAGCATGGCCGGGCGTTCCACCCTGGCGCGATCCACCTGGTGGACAACTGGCCCGCCGGGCTGGAGGCCGTCCCGGGCCCGTGAGTCAGGGGCGTGTGCCGACGCCGATGTGGACGGGATTGGTCAGCACGGCCGTTCTGCCGCCTGCGGCCCGCTCTCGCACCAGCCTGTCCAGCTCCTCGCGCACGGTGGCCATCTGCTCGTCGCCCAGGCTCAGCTCCGCCAGCACCATACCCACGATGGGGTTGCTGCTGGTGAGCCAGCCCCACAGCTCGTCGCCGGACGCGAACTCCAGCTTCTCGATGACGGTCTCCACCTTGATGTCGCGCAGGCCTGCCTGGGTCATCTCCCGACGCAGCCGGTCCGGATCCCGGAGCTGGAACGGGAGCGGCGGCGGGTCCATGGGCGGCCCGGTGAAGGCGGGCACGGCTGCCTGGATGGCCTGCACGAAGAAGCGAAAGAACTCGATCTTCGCGGGGTCGCCGAAGACGTTCATGAGAACGCGCCCCCCGGGCCTGGTGACGCGGGTCATCTCCCGGATGCCTTGCGGCATGTCAGGAAACAGCATGACCCCGAACTGGGATCCCGCCGCGTCGAACGTCCCGTCCTCCAGCTCCAGCGCATGGCCATCCATGACACGGGTCTCGACCTGCAGCCCTTCCCTGGCCGCCCGCGCCTGAAGCTGGCGGAGCATGCCGGGAGACAGGTCGGTGGCCAGCACCGAGGCGCCCATCCGCGCCGCCGGGATGCTCAGCGCCCCGCTGCCGGCCGCCACATCCAGGAAGCGCATGCCCGGCTCGAGGCGCGCGCGGCGAAGCCCCTCCTGGCCGAGCCACAGGTGCGTCGGGGTGACGAACTCGTTGTACCCGGACGCGATCTTGTTCCACGAAGCTTGCGTTGCATCCTTCTCGGACGGTTCCATGGGACCTCCTTCCCCGGGTCCGGACGGACGCGACGGTCCACGAACCGGGCCCGGTCCCTCTCGCTCACTTGCTGTCGAGATACCTCCTGGCCTGGGCCAGCTCGACTGTTCGCCCATCCCCACCGCCGGCCATGGCCAGGACCTGCTGGTAGTGCGTCCGCGCCCCCGCAGGCTGGTCCGCCAGCTCGGCGGCCCGCGCCGCGCCGTAGTGGCCGTTGAACCGGCCGGGGAAGGCCTCCAGGGAGGCCTCGTAGGCCGCCAGGGCCTCCCCGGGCCGCCCCAGCTCCAGGAGCAGATCGCCGAGCTGCTCGTTGGTCGGCAGGATCTGCCCCGGGGTCACCGGATGCGTTCCCGCCCGGCCCTCCAGCTCCACGGCCTCCCGCATGAGCCGCAGCGCCTCGGTGTCCTGCTTCTCGGCGCGGGCGATCCACGCTGACACGGCCAGGCGCTGGATCTCGATCTGGTCGATCCACCATTCGAACTGGGGGCCCTTGAGGGCGTCGCGCAGCTCGCCCAGGCGCCCAAGCGCGCCGCGGGCCAGGGCCACGTCGCCGGAGCGCGCCGCTCCGATGCCCTTGGCGAACTCCACGTGGGCCACGGCGAAGGGGAAGGGGCCGACCACGTCGGGATGCATGACCTCCAGGGCCGCAGCCTCCTTCCAGTCGTGGCGCTCCAGGGTGTAGCGGGCAGGGATCGCCCCGATGGCATAGGCCGCCGCGAAGTTGGGCTGGTGGAACTTCCGCAGGCCGCGCACGTACTCCAGCACCTCGCCAGCCTTGGTGGCCTGTGCGGACTGCATGTAGGCGAACATCAGGTAGTCCAGGGCGTGCAGCTCGTCGTACCAGGCCGCGCCGTCGGCGACGCGCGCCGTGTAGCGCCGAGCCGCGTCGGCCGAGGCCAGGTTGGCCTGGATGGAGTCGGCCCACATCCCCAGGCGGGTGTAGATGTGCGACGGCATGTGCAGCGCGTGGGGGACCCACGGCGCCACGTCGCCGTAGTGGCGCGCGGCGGCCAGCCCGCGGGAGGCCAGGGCCGGGTAGTCGTAGGCGTGGATCAGGTAGTGGGGGATGCCCGGATGCCCGGTGTTCTTCTCGAACAGCGGCTCGAGGATGGCGGTGGCCAGCAGCTGCTTCTCGTAGGTCCGGTCCGTGGGCGGGGCCGTGGCCAGAAGGGCGAGGCTGTAGAAGACCGCCACCTCCAGGTTCCTGGGGTGCTCGTGGCGGAGCTTCTCCAGCTCCTGGAGAAACGCCTCGGCCCTGGCGCTGTGGGTCCGCGGCCCGTGGCACGACAGGGCCGCCGTCCCCTCCGTGGCGGGAGCCGGCTGGCCCTTTTCGGGCGGACCCTCACGGCCGCTGAAGTAGGCATCGATGGCGGCGATGAGCCCGCGCTCCAGATCGGTCTTGCCACCCAGCGCCTTCGCCTTCTCCAACGCTTCCTGGCCCGCCAGCATCTCCGGCGGGGTGGGCGCGGCCCACAAGGGGTGGTACCAGGTCATGGCGACGCCCCACCAGGCCATGGCGCAGCGCGGATCCCGCCGCGCGATGTCCTCGAAGCGGGAGCGTGCCTCCTCGTAGAAGAATGAGTGCAGCAGGGCCACGGCGGTCTGGAAGTCAGCCTTGACCTCCTCGCGGCAGGTGGTCTCCAGGTGCACGACGCCGCTGGCGCGGAGGTCGCGCGTGGTGGGTGCACCTGATCCGGCGCCTGGACGGGTGTCGCGGGCCTCGGTGGCGGCGGGGGTTCCGGCGGCAACGGCGCTTCCGAGGCCCAGGATCAGCAGCGCAGCGGCCGGTCTCGAGGTGCCCAGCATGGTTTCCTCCTCATCTATAGGGTTGAAGAATACCCGGGGACCCCTTGCGGAATCCTTGAGCCACCTGCAAGTCGTTGACCGGAATAGGGTTCGGGATGGCTTAGCCGGAGGCCTTCTTGCGCATCTGCACGGCCCTGCCTCCCTCGGCGTAGCGCACCTCGTCCATGAGCTCGTTGATGAGGTAGACGCCGCGGCCGCTGCTGCGCAGCACGCCCTCCCCGCTCTTCGGATCCGGCACGGCCGCCGGATCGAAGCCCGGGCCCGGATCGCGCACGACGATGACCAGATCGCCGGACTCGTCGCAGGTCACGCAGCACTGCACCGACTTGCCAGGGTCGTTCTTGCAGCCGTGCTTGATGGCGTTGGCCAGCGCCTCCCGCAAGGAGGTCTCGATCTCGAACTCGCGACCCTCGGCCCAGTCGTTGGCCTCCAGCATCTGCATGACCCCCTCGGCCACCGTGTCGATGGAGGAGAGGTCGGCCTTGAAGGTCATGTCGAACTTGCAGGTGGAGCAGAGGGGAATCATGCTGCTCAGCTTCTTCACCTGCTCAAAGGACTCCTGGAGCTCTTGGAACAGCTCGCGCTGGTGATCCTCGGCGGCGTCGCGCTCCTGCAGGGCGACCTTGAGATCCAGCAGGTTGCGCCGCAGCTCGAGCTGGGCCACGGCCTGATTGCGAAGGGCCAGCAACGCCTCCACCTGCTCGTCGGACAGGGTTCTCGCCTCGCGATCGATGACGCAGAGGGTGCCCAGAGCATGGCCGTCCCGGGCGATGAGCGGCGCGCCGGCATAGAAGCGGATGCGCGGATCCGAGAGCACGAGGGGGTTTTCCTTGAACCGGTCGTCCCTGGTGGCATCAGGCACCACGAACAGGCTCGGCTGCTGGATGGCGTGGGTGCAAAACGAGATGTCCCGGGGCGTCTCGCTCGCCTCCAGCCCCTTGCGCGCCTTGAACCACTGCCGGTCGGCATCCACCAGGCTGATGAGGGCGATGGGCGTCTGGCAGATGAAGGATGCCAGCAGGCTGAGATCGTCGAACCCCTTCTCGGGGTCGGTGTCGAGGATCTGGTAACGCCGCAGCGACTCCAGGCGCTGAGCCTCTTGGTGCTCCATGACGCACTCCTTTCCGGGGAGGAGAC
>JBFGDW010000260.1:0-5106 GCA_041580435.1 Candidatus Polarisedimenticolia bacterium
GACGCTGGAGACCACCACCGCCGTGGCCCAGGAGATCGCCGCCTGGCTGGCGACGGTCCCCGAGGTGACCGACCTGCAGCTCTACGCCGGCACTTCGGCGCCGGTGAACTTCAACGGCCTGGTGCGCCACTACGATCTGCGCCGCGGTCCCCACGTGGCTGACGTGCAGGTCAACCTGGTCCACAAGGGGGAGCGGAGCGCCCAGAGCCACGCCCTGGCCGTCCGCATCCGGGGGCCGGTGCAGGAGATCGCCGCCCGCCGCCAGGCGGCGGTGAAGATCGTCGAGATCCCGCCTGGGCCGCCGGTGCTCAGCACCCTGGTGGCCGAGGTGTACGGCCCCACCGCCGCGGCCCGCTTGCATCTGGCCCGCCGCGTCAAGGAGGTGTTTCACGGGACGCCGGGGGTTGTGGACGTGGACTGGATGGTGGAGGAGCCGCAGCCCAAGCGGGTGCTGGCGGTGGACCGGGAGAAGGCGGCGCTGCACGGCGTGGCGCCGGCGCAGGTGGCGCAGACGCTGCGCCTGGCCCTGGCCGGGGCCGGCGCCGGACGGCTGCACGGAAGCGGCGAGGCCGAGCCGGTGGAGATCCGCCTGCAGCTCCCCCGGGCCGAGCGCTCCTCGGTGGCGGATCTGGGCGGCCTGCGCCTGGCCTCGCGCTCCGGCGCCCTGGTCCCCCTGGGGGAGCTGGTGCGGGTGGAGGAGACCACCGCGCCGGTGACGCTGCACCGCAAGAACCTGCAGCCGGTCATCTACGTCACCGCCGATGTGGCCGGCGCGGCGGAGAGCCCGGTGTATGCCATCCTGGACATGGCCGGCTCCCTGGACGCCGTCCAGCTCTACCGGCAGCAGCCAGGCGCCGACGCCGTGCCGGCCGTCAAGTGGGACGGTGAGTGGCACATCACCTACGAGGTCTTCCGGGACCTGGGGATCGCGTTCGGCCTGGTGATGATCCTCATCTACTTCCTCATCATCGGCTGGTTCAAGTCATTCACCGTTCCCGTGGTCATGATGATCGCCATCCCCCTGGCCCTGGTGGGGGTCCTGCCGGCCCACTGGCTGTTCGGCGCGTTCTTCACCGCCACTTCCATGATCGGCTTCATCGCCCTGGCTGGCATCATGGTGCGCAACTCGGTGCTCCTCATCGACTTCGTGAACCTGGCGCGGAGCCAGGGACTGCCCCTGGACGAGGCGGTGCTGCAGGCCGGCGCCGTGCGCTTCCGCCCCATCCTGCTCACCGCCGGCACGGTGGTGGTGGGGGCGGTGGTGATCCTGTTCGACCCCATCTTCCAGGGGCTGGCCATCTCACTCATGAGCGGCGCGGTGGCCTCCACCGTGCTGACCCTGGTGGTGGTGCCGCTGGTGCACTTCATGATGGAACGGCGGTAGAATCGGTCCTCGCCGGCGCCAGCGCCGGGGGAGGACCCCTTGCCCGGGTGGAGCGATGAGCGACTGCTGGACGCGGCCCAGAGGAACGAGCCGGGCGCCTTCGACGCCTTCGTGGAGCGCTACGGGCGCCGCCTGCTGGCCTTCGGCGTGCGCATGTGCGGCCACCGGGAGGACGCCGAGGATGTCTTCCAGGAGACCCTCCTCACGGCCTACCAGGGGCTGGCGAATCTCCGGGATCCCGGGGCCGTGCGCACCTGGCTCTTCCGCGTGGCGGCCAACCAGTGCCTCATGAAGCGGCGCGCCGAGAACAAGGGGGCGGGCCGGCCGCTCTCCCTGGACAGCCTCAAGCCGCCGGGGTGGGAGGACGGGCGGCTCCCCGAGATCCCCGACTGGTCGGACCTCCCGGAGGAGGGCGCCGCCCGGTCCGAGCTGCGCCGCGGGCTGGAGCAGGCCCTGTTCGAGCTGCCGGCGGACCACAAGGTGGTGGTGATCCTGAGGGACGTGGAAGGGCTCACCACCGAGGAGACGGCCCAGGCGCTGGGGGTGCGGGTGCCCACGGTGAAGATGCGGCTGCACCGGGCGCGGCTGGCGCTGCGGGAGCGGCTGACGCGCTTTCACGCCAGCCCGGCACCGGCGGCGCGGCCCGAGGCGGAGGCATGAGCGGCCCCGGACCGGGCCCCGGCGGCGACCGGCGGGAGGGAAAGGCCTTCGCGGCCCTCTCCCGGGAGGAGCGGGTGGCGCTCTGCCGCGAGGTGATGGAGAGTTTGTCGGACCTGGTGGAGGGGACGGCCCCCCCGGACCTGTGCGAGCGGGTGGAGAGGCTCCTGGGAGACTGCCAGCCGTACCGGGCCTACCGGGACACCCTGAGCGCCACCATCCGGCTCCTGGGGGAGTGCGGCGAGGCGGGGCTGCCCGGGCCGCGGGAGGAGACGTTCCGGCGCTGCGTGGAGCGGGCGCGAAGGGAGCTCGCGCGGGGCCGGGAGGAGGGGCCGTGACCGGACCGAGGCGGCGAGCATCCCCCACCCGGACCCTTCGCGGGAGGAGACCATGACCATGGAGAACACGATCCGGGCCTTCGCCGGCAGCTTCGTCCTGGCCAGCCTGGCCCTGGGCTGGTGGGTGCACCCGGCGTTCCTGCTGTTCACCGCCTTCGTGGGCGCCAACCTGCTGCAGAGCGCCTTCACCGGCTTCTGCCCGCTTGAGATGATCCTGCGCCGGCTCTTCCCGCCGCCGGCAGCGCGCCACGGGGCCGCCTGAGGATGTACACGCGGATCCTGGTGCCGCTGGACCTCACCGACCGGCACGAGCGGGCCGTGGAGGCCGCCGCCGCCCTGGCCGCGGCCGGCGGCGGCCCCGTGGAGCTGCGGCACGTGGTGGAGGAGATCGTGGGCCTGCCCCAGGAGGAGGAGCGGGCGTTCTACCGGCGTCTGGAAGCGGCCGCCCGCCGCCAGCTGGGCGGCTGGGGGAAGCTGCTGGCCGCTCACAAGGTCCAGTGGCAGGCCCAGGTCACCTACGGCAGCCGCGCCCGGGAGATCCTGCGGCGGGCCGCCGAGGGGTCGTGCGATCTCATCGTCCTCAGCTCCCACAAGGTGGACCCCAACCGCAAGGGGGAAGGGCTCGGGACGCTGAGCTACCAGCTGGGCATCCTGGCCCCCTGCTCGGTGCTGCTGGTGAAGTGAGCGGAGAGGGAGACGCGCGGAGAGATCCGCCTCATCCCTCCCAGCTCTGCAGGATGTGCATGTAGTTGGCCCGCTCGAAGGCGGCCGGGTCGGGGCAGTGGCTGAGATTCATGCTGCCCTGCATCTGGGCCAGCGACTCATACTCGTGCTCCTCCAGCCAGGCGGCCACCCCGTCCCGCACCACGGCGAGCTGCTCCGGGCCGCGGCGCAGCAGCAGCGAGACCATCTGCACCGCGTGGGCCCCCACCATGATGGCCTTGACGGCGTCAAGAGCCGAGTGGATGCCGCCGGTCACCGCCAGGCTCGCCCGCAGCCTGCCGGACAGGATGGCCAGCCAGCGCAGGCGCAGCAGCAGCTCGGTGGGGTCCGACAGGCGCAGGGTCCGCACCGCCTCCAGCGCCTCCACGTCGATGTCGGCCTGGTAGAAGCGGTTGAACAGCACGAGTCCGCCGGCTCCGGCCTCGTCCAGCCGACGGGCCAGGTGGGACAGGGACGAGAAGAACGGCGACAGCTTCACCGCCACCGGCACCTTGACGGAGGCGTTCACCGCCTTGAGCACCTCCAGCAGCCGGTCCTCCACCGCCGCGCCGGGCTTGCCGGGATCGGTGGCCAGCTCGTAGATGTTGAGCTCGATGGCGTCGGCGCCAGCCTGCTCCAGCAGCCGGGCGTACCGCAGCCAGCCGCCGGCGGTGGCGCCGTTGAGGGAGCCGATGACCGGGATCCCCACGGCCGCCTTGATCCTCCGGAGCTGCTCCAGGTACTCCTCGGGCCCCAGGGTGAAGTCGGGCGGCTCGGGAAGGTAGGAGGTCGCCTCGGCGAACGACTCTGCGGGCAGCTCCAGGGAACGGTTCAGGGCCAGCTCCTCGCCGGTGATCTGCTCTTCGAACAGCGAGTGCATGGTGATGGCGGCGGCGCCGGCGTCCTCCAGGCGGCGGACGGTGTCCAGATCGTCCACCAGCGGCGAGGCGCCGGGCATGAAGGGGTGGGGGAGCTTGAAGCCCAGGTAGGTCGTGCTCAGGTCCATGCTCACGCCTCCTCCTCCGCCTCCACCGGGATGGTCAGGCCGGCCAGCTGCCTGTAGAGGGCCAGGCGCTGGTCGGTGGAACGCTGTGCGGCGGCCAGCAGCTCCTTGAAGCGCTCCGGGTCCACCCGCTCCACCATGCGGAAGCGGGCCTCGTGCTTCATGTACTCCCGGGCCGGGATCTTCGCCGGCCCCGAATCCAGGTGCAGGGGCGGCAGCCCTTGGGCGAGGCGGCGCGGGTCGAAGCGGTAGAGGGGCCAGACCCCCGAGTCCACCGCCCGCTTCTGCTGGTCGGCACCGAAGGCCAGGTCGTAGCCGTGGGCGATGCAGTGGCTGTAGGCGATGACCAAAGACGGGCCGTCGTAGGCCTCCGCCTCCTGGAGGGCCTGCACGGTCTGCTGGTCCCTGGCGCCGAAGGCGATGCGCGCCACGTAGACGTGGCCGTAGCTCATGGCCATGAGCCCCAGGCTCTTCTTGGGGGTCAGCTTGCCGGCGACGGCGAACTTGGCGGCGGCCCCCAGGGGCGTGGCCTTGGACTGCTGGCCGCCGGTGTTGGAGTAGACCTCGGTGTCCAGCACCAGGACGTTGACGTTGCGCTGCATGGACAGGACGTGATCCAGGCCGCCGTAGCCGATGTCGTAGGCCCAGCCGTCGCCGCCCACCAGCCAGACGCTCTTGGGCACCAGGCTGTCGGCGAGCTGGTCCAGCAGGCGGGCCTCGGCGCCGTCCAGGCCGGCCAGCGTCCGGCGCAGCGCCTCCACCCGCCCCCGCTGGGCGGCGATGGCCGCCTCGTCGCGCTGGCCGCCGGCCAGGAGGGCCTCCACCAGCTCCGGGCCCACGGACGCGGCCAGACGGCGGAGGAGCTCACGGGCCTGGGCCTGCTGGGCGTCCAGGGCCAGGCGGAACCCCAGCCCGAACTCGGCGTTGTCCTCGAACAGCGAGTTGGACCACGCAGGCCCCCGGCCGGCCCGGTCGGTGGCGTAGGGGGTGGTGGGGAGGTTGCCGCCGTAGATGGACGAGCA
>JBFGDW010000261.1:0-5095 GCA_041580435.1 Candidatus Polarisedimenticolia bacterium
CGCCGGCCCGGGCCGGCGGCGGCTGGGGCGTGCTGGCGGCGGCAGCCCTGCTCCTGCCCCTCAACGTCCTGACCCCTTACTACCTCATGGATATCGAGTGGAACCAGCTCATGCGCCACGACTACCCCGCCTGGCTCCAGGACGAAGAGGTGGAGGCGTTCCAGCTCCTGGAGCGCCGGGGGCCGGCCGAAGCGGTGGTGCTGGCCTCCTACGAGATGGGGAACTACCTGCCGTACTACACCGGCCTGCGCTGCTACGTGGGCCACTACGCCCTCACCATCGACGCCAAGGCCAAGGAGGCGGAGGTGGAGCGCTTCTTCGCCGCCGGCCCCGAGGCGGATCCGTGGCGCCAGGAGATCCTGCGGCGCTGGGAGGTGGCCTACGTGCTGTTCGGCCGCTTCGAGCGCGAGCTGGGCCCCTTCGACCCGGCCACCCGGCCGTGGCTTCAGGAGGTCATCCGGGTGGGGGAGGACCCCGGCCGGCAGGTGATCGTCTACGCCGTCCGGCTGCCGGAGGCGGCGGCCGCCAGCGCCGCCGCCTCGGCGGCTGCGTCCTGCATCCCCCGGGCGTAGAGGTGGGCGCGGGCCACCCCGTGCAGCTTCTCCCAGAGATCGCCGCCTAGCCCCAGGCGCGCCGCCGCCTCCAGGGCGGCCAGGGCCGGCGCCAGCGCCAGGGCGGTGAGCCGAGGCGCCCGCAGTGTGGCCTGGTGGGTGCGGCGCTGCCAGGCCGAGAGATTCTCCACCTGGCCCAGGGGCAGCTCGGACCGGATCTCGGGGTGCTTGGCCGCCATGAGGGCGTCGGCGGCGCCGGCGTCACGGATGTTGCGGCACAGGGCGCGGAAGGTCTTGCGGTAGATCTGCCGGGTCACCGCCCGCGGCTCGTAGACCACCGGGATCCCCAGCCGCCGGGCCCGCCAGCCGAACTCGATGTCCTCGCCGCCGAAGGTGCCGCCGGCGGTGAAGCGCACGTCGAAGCCACCGAGCCGGTGGAACGTCTCCCGGGACATGGACATCTGTCCGGTGAGGACCTCGTCGGTGGGAACCGGCCGGGCCGGGTCCGACAGCAGCGCGTGGCGCCGGTCGGCCCACCGCCGCAGCCCCTCGGTGAGGTAGCCGGGAGGGGAGTCCGGGTGCACCGGCATGGCCCCCAGCACCACCGACCCGGGGCGGGAGCGGTGGTGCGTGAGGTGCGCCTCGGCCAGGTCCGGCGCGGCGATCATGTCGTCGTCGATGAACAGCAAAAGCGGCGCGTCGCAGGCGGCGGCCCCCCGGTTCCGGGCGGTGGCGGCCCCCGAGTTGGGCTGCTCCATGACCGTCAGGTCCAGCCCCGCCGCCGCGCCGCCGGGGGCCGCCGCCTGGCGGGCCGCTTCCGGGGAGCCGTCGCTGCAGCCGTCGCAGACCACCACCACCTGGAAGCGGGTGGGAGGCAGAGTCTGGGCGGCCACCGCCGCCAGCACCTGGAGCAAGAGCTCCCGCCGCTGGTGGGTGGGGATCACCACGGCCAGCTCGGCGCTCATGGGACAGGGCCTTCCGGCCTCACTGGATGTAGCCGAGGGACTTGAGCTGCTGGCGCAGCGCCTCGGGCAGGTCGCGGGGATCGCCGGGCTCCTCGCCGTGGGCCAGGAGCTTCTCCTGCACCCGCTCCCGCACCGCCCCCACCATGGGCCGTGCCTCCACCACCCCCTCGTCGGCGATGCTGGCCTGCTCGCCCGGGTCCGCGGCCAAATCGAAGATCTCCAGCGGGCGGACCTCCAGCTTGACGTTGTTGTGCACCACCTCGGGAGTGGGGGTCAGGATGACCTTGAGGTCCCCCAGGCGGTGTGAGAAGCGGTCCGGGCCGTACTCCACCGACTCGGCCCGCACCGGCACCGTGGCCGGCTCGGCGCCGGTGCGCAGCGCCGCCGCCAGGCTGCGCCCCTCGTGGTGCCGGTCCGCCGGCAGCCCGGCCAGCTCCAGCAGGGTGGGCGCCACGTCCATGAGGCTCACCGGGGTGTGGATGCGACGGCCTTCCAGGACCGTCCCGGGGGCGCGCACCACCAGCGGCACGCGGATCAGCTCCTCGTAGAGGGAGTGGCCGTGGCCGGGGCTGCGCACCGGGTCGTGGTCCCACAGGTCCTCGCCGTGGTCGCTGAGGATCACCAGGATGGCGCCGTCCAGGATCCCCTCCTCCTGCAGTGTCGCCAGCAGGCCGCCCATGACCTTGTCGGTGTGGGCCGCATCACCGTCGTACATGTCCACCACGTAGCGCCGCTCCCTCTCGGTGAGGACCAGCTCCTGCTTGTGGATGGCCTCGACCTCCTGGTAGGAGATCTCCGGCGGGAGCTGGCCGGCGTCATCCGGGTTGGCCCGGTCGGTGTGGATGAACGGCGAGTGGGGCTCGTAGGTGTGCAGGAAGAGGAAGAACGGCTCGTCCCGGTGGCGCCGCACCCAGTCCAGGGCCGCGGCGGCGATGGGGCCGGGTCCCCCCTCCAGGATCTCGTCGTGGTTCTCGTAGATCTCGAATCCCTGGTCAAAGCCGAAGTCCGACGAGACGTAGCCGCCGCCGGTGAAGGCGGCGGTGCGGTAGCCGGCGTCCTTGAACCGCTCGGCCAGCATGGCCCGCTCCGGGTGGATCTTCATCCAGGACCAGCGCACGTGGTGGTCGAAGGGGAGCAGCGAGGTGAACAGGGAGGTGTGGGACGGCAGGGTCCAGGGGGCGGTGGAGCTGGCCTGGTCGAACACCATCCCCTCGGCCGCCAGCCGGTCCAGGTGGGGCGTCAGCCCGCTGGTGGAGCCGTAAGCGCCCAGCCGGTCGGCGCGCAGGGTGTCCAGGGAGACGATGATCACCGGCGGCCTGCCCCGGGCGCGCCCCGCGGCTAGTGTGGGGAGGGCCAACCAGGCCACCGCCGCACCGGCCAGCAGGAGCAGCCCGCACGCCGCCGCCACGCCGCGCAGCCGGACCCCCGCCCGCGCCACCGCGGGCAGGCGGTCGGCCAGGCGCAGCGCCACCGGCGCCAGGGCGGCCAGGATCACGGCGAGGCTGCCGGCCAGGGCCAGCTTGCCGCTGCTGTACATGGCCAGGGGGAACAGATCGTCGCGCCAGGGGCCCAGCGCCGCACCCGCCGCCGCCAGGGCCGTCACGCCCACGGCGGCCGGCAGCGCGCGCCCGCCGGATCCGCGCCCCAGCAGGAGCGCCAGCAGGAGCGAGGCCGCCATCCCGGCCAGCCCGCCTGCCAGGGCCGGGCCGTCCAGCCGCTCCAGGGCCAGCCAGCGCAGGCCGTGGGCCAGATCCTTGTGCAGGTAGGCCCCCCAGGCTCCCCAGGCCAGCCCGGCCGCCACACCGCCCAGGGCTCCTTCCCCCGCGGCGCGCCACCATCCCCCGGCGCTAGGCAACGCCCGCCTCCTCCCAGGCCGCACGCCGTCCCCGCAAGCGCCGGATCGCCTCGTCCTTCAAGCCGTAGGCGCCGTAGCCGGTGAGCGCCTTCAAGGCGAAGGCGGCCAGAAACTCACGCGAGGTGATCATGGTGCGCCGGATGCGGAACGGGTCGCTGCCGGCGCGGTTGAGCCCCTGCAGATCGGTGACCGCGGCGGCGTACCCCGCCTCCTTGACCATCTCCTCCAGGCGCAGGTTGAAGCAGCCGTGGGGGTAGGAGAAGACGGTGGCGGGCCGGCCCAGCTCGTCGGCCAGGCGCTTCCCCGAGGCGGTGATCTCCTCCCGCGCCCGGGAGGCATCCACCGTGGTGAGATCGGGGTGGGTGCAGCTGTGGGGCTCGAAGGTGAAGGTCTTCCCGTCCAGGCGGCGCGCCTCGTCCCAGGTCAGGATGGGGCGCGGCGGGTCGCCGTGGGCCAGGTCCCACTCGTTGACGCCGCCGGCGCGCTGCGTCACCAGGAAGATGGTCGCGGGCCAGCCCGCCTCCTCCAGGATGGGGCCGGCAAACTCCACGTTGTCCCGGTAACCGTCGTCCAGGGTGATCACGATGCTCCGCCCCGCCAGCCGCCGCCGGCCGGCCAGGTGCTCCAGCAGGTGGGCCAGCGGCACGGCAGTGTACCCCGCCAGGCGCAGCCAGCGCACCTGCCAGGCGAACGCCTCCGGGGTCACGCCGTACAGGCGCAGCTTGCGCCCCAGGTCGGGGTTGACCCAGTGGTACATGAGCACCGGCACCCCCAGCGCCGACAGCACGCTCACGGCGTTCCTCCCGCCGTCCGCTCCTCCCGGGCGGCCCGCCGCCCCAGGTGGCCGCCGGCCAGGTGCCCCCACACCTCCCGCGCCACCAGGCCGGCGGGCACCGGCCACAGCCCCGCCGCCGAGCGGGCCAGGCGCAGGAGGCGATCGGCGTAGAACGACAGGGCGTAGAGGCGTGCGCCACGCGGCGGCGCGCCCGCCTCCCGGGCCGCCCGCAGGTAGGCGGCGTGCCCGGCGCCGTAGCCGAACAGCACCTTCCCCAGCGCCTCCGCCTCCCGGTGGTGCCGGTGCCAGGCCAGGGCGTCGGGGCGGTAGACCACCGCCGCGCCGCCGCGGATGAGGCTCCACAGCAGGAACAGATCCTCGCCGCCGCGGGCGGCGGTCCCCAGGCCGAGATCCTCCCTGAAGCCGCCGGCCCGCTCCAGGGCGCCGCGCCGCGCCGCCATGTTGCCGCCGCTCCCCATGCGCCAGGCGTCCAGGGGCCAGTGGGGGGAGGGGGCGGGGGCGGCGGCGAAGCGCCGCTCCATCCAGCCCCGGCGGTCCATGTGGAAGTAGGCCAGGAAGAGGCGCTGCGCCTCGGTCTCCAGCTCCAGGGGGAGGAGCTGGCCAGTCACCGCCGCCACCTCCTCGTCGGCGAACCCCGCCGCCAGCGCCGACAGCCAGCCGGGATCCACCAGGATGTCGTCGTCCAGGAACGCCACCACGGTGCCAGTGGCGGCGCGCCAGCCGCCGTTGCGCGCCCTCGACAGGCCAGGCCGCGACAGGCGCACCACACGGGCGCCGGCGGCCGCCGCCACCGCCGCCACCGCGTCCGGGTCCCGGGACGCCGAGTCGGCCACGATCAGCTCGGCCGGCGGCGGGTCCAGGCGGCCCAGCTCGGCAAGGCAGCGCGCCAGGGGCTCGGGGCGATCCCGGGTGGCCACCACGACGCTCA